>CANNLB010000090.1 GCA_947505565.1 Acidobacteriota bacterium
ACCAGAGGACGGTATCGGATTCGACCTGCCAACGCCAACTGCCGACGCCGGCCAGGCGCTGGGCCTCGCGGAGTTCCCATTCGCCGGAGCGGAGGGCGGTGATATCGCGCTGGACGGCGACGTAGTGGGTTATTTGGCAGTTGGGAGCGCGACGGGGTGCGACGGTCCAGTCGACGGTGTAAGGTGAGCCGTCTTTGCGGTAGTTGATCGTTTCTCCGTGGAACTTTGTACCGGACACCATGCAATCACGAAGAGTTTGGACGACGAGCGGGTTGGTGCTGGGGCCCTGAAAGATCCGGGGCGAGCGCCCGAGGACTTCGGCGATCTCGTAGCCGGTCATGGCGGTGAAAGCGGGATTAGCGTAGATAATATGGGGGCCGGGGGCGATGAGTTGGGCGTCGGTGATGACGACCGAATCCTGGACCTGGGCGAGGGCGAGGGCGAGGAGGCTGCTTTGCTGCTCGGCCAAACGCTGGGCGGTGAGGTCTTCGGTGACCATCAGGAGCAGTCTCTGGGCACCGGGTGCGAGGGTGGCGTTGGTTCTGACCCAGCGGAGACTACCATCGGGGTGGATATAACGTTTTTCGATTCGCACGGAGGCTGTGTAGCCCCCGCGAATCGATTCGAGTGTGCTTTTTACGGTGGGGATATCTTCGGGATGGACGAGGTTGAAGCGGTTGCGTTGGCGGAGTTGTTCTAGGGAGTAGCCGGTGATTTGGCAGTAGCCGGGGTTGGCGTGGAGGAAGTTTCCATCGGCATCGCTAACGGAGAGTCCCAATCCGCAGCCCCAGAGGAGAGAGCCGAAAAGGTTTTGGAAATCATCGGGTAGCGACGTTTGGCCGAGCATCTGCAATCAAGTTCCTCCCCTTGGGTATCGACCGCGTGGCAGAATCCAATAGCAGATTCGCTACGGGCGAGTTGAAATCAAGAATGGTCAGAGATTTTGGCAGACGGTGGAGGAGGGTTGGTAGCGGGGTATGACGGGGGAGAATTGGACGCTGGCAGGGTCGAGGCCGGAGTGGAGGCTTTCGTAGAAGGCGGACAGGGAGCAGGCCGAGGGGGGCATCCGCGGCGGTGGAGTTTGGTGCTGCTGTCCGTACGATTCCAGAGGCGGACGGAGGTGAGGAAGGCGGAGGCGCCGAGGTCGACCTGCCAGCACGGTTGAGCCTGGTTGGCAGTGACGACGTTGGCACCGTTTGCGTCAGTGGAGGACTGGGTGGCGAGTTTGCCTTTGGCGAGAGTGGTTTCACTGGCGACTCCGCCGGGCCAGTGGTGGGGGTGTGCATCTGGATGGGATCGTCCATGGAGGGAGTACCGGCGGCGGATGTCGAAGGTGGAGGTGGTGCGGGCGTCGACGGTAGAGGCGAGGCCGGCACAGAACATACCGTGAGCGGTGTTGCTGAGGGAAGTGATTTAGCGGGTGGTGGGATCGTAGACGGCGACGTAGGAAAAGGTTTCTCCGGTGGGGAAGGTGGTGGATCGGGTGGAGGAGTAGATGACGATGCGGCCGTCGGAGAGATGGGTGAGGCTCATGGGGACGAAGGGTCAAGCTGTGAGGCCGGTCCACTGGCCGATCTGGCTGGGCTGAGTCGAGGCAAGAGGAAGCATCAAGACGGATATAGGAGGACCGGACGATTCAGCCTAGGCATAAAAACGAGACAGGCCGCGGTCCCTCGGTTGCAAGTTTGTCGTTTCGCTTTTTTTGAAAAACAAAAGTGAGGATCTGGGACGCCAAGCAAGGATCCAGTACCGTAAGCGTCCTGCATGATTTGAGAGAACTCACTTTTGCACAAATTCTGGCGGAATTTGATCGCCCACATAATGCCATGGGGGTAGAGAGGGGGGGCTTTGGTTATTGCGCGGCTAAGGCGGCGACCACGAGTTCGAGGGTTTTTGGGGAGGTATCACCGAGGAGTTTTTTATCGGGGGCGGTCCATTTATCGCGGGAGCCGTCGTAGGTGTAAGGGACGGGTAGGCGGGTGAGGGCGGGATCGTATTGGCCTTCGGTGCCGCCGAGTTTGAAGACGACGAGATCGAGGGAGGGGACGATGAAGATGCCGTGTCCGCCGGCGCCACCTTTCCAGAAGGCGTCTTTGGGGAGGCCGGTGACGTGGGCGTCGTCGTTCGTGTTGAAGTTGAAGGAGTGGGTGTAGTGGGGGTTGTATCTGACGGCTTGGCCGCAGAGTTTAACGAAGTCGGCGGGCACGATTTGCTTTGAACCCCAGCGGCCTTGGTGGAGGAGGAGGTAGCCGAAGCGGAGCATGTCGGTGGAACGGACGGCGATGGAGCCGCCGCCGGGTGTGTGGAGCATACGGCCGTTCGCATCGATGCCGCCTTTCAGTTTGGGGCGGTACATGGCGTAGCCCCAGGTGCCGAAGCCGAGGGGCGTCGTGAGATGTTTGCGCATGAAATCTTCCATTTCGATGCCGGAGACGTGGCGGACCATGGCGGCGGGGATGTGGCTCGAGGCGGTGGAGTAGGAGTAGCAATCGCCGGGGGCGCACCAGAGGGTTTGTTTGAGGGCGAAGCCGTCGGTGGTGGAGTAGGGGCCGTTATCTTCGGTGGGGTTTTCCCAGGTTTGGCGTGCACCTTTGACGTAGACGGGGTTGGTGCCGCGGATGCCGGCGGCCATGGAGAGGACCTGGCCGAGGGAGATTTGGGCTTTGCGGGGGTCGTTGAGGGGGAAGGCTTCGGCGGGGAGGAGTTTGGGGGAAAAGATTTTGGTGTCGAGTCCCTGGGGGAAAAGGGCGGGTTTCTGCTTCATGACGATGCCGGTGGCGAGGGAGGTGAAGGCTTTGCCGGTGGAGGCGAGTTCGGGAAGGGCTTCCCGATGCCCACGGCCGAAGTAGCGTTCGTAGACGAGGTGGCCTTTGTGGACGACGAGGAGGCCGCCGTGTTGGGTGGTCTTGCCGACGTAGGCGAAGACTTCGTCGAGCTTGGCGGTGAGGGCGGGGTCGGCCTTGGTTCGCCAGCCACCCTTCGCATCGGGGGGAGGGAAGTAGTCGGCGGCGAGGAGGGAGAGAGTGGAGAGGGCGAGGAGGATTAATAGGCGCACGGCGACCATGATACTTTAAAGCACGATGAATGGCGAACAACCTAATTTGACAAGTGAACTGGATATGGAGATTCTGGCGAATTTTAATGGGCCAAACGGCGAAAGTTAGGCTCGTGCGGTGGAGAGCGTGTTGCGGGCGGTGGGGATTGAAGCGGTGGTGGAGGGAGCGATTGGATTTTCGAGTATGCCGTTCAACGTGAGCGTGGCGCTGAACCAAGTGGAGAAAGCGAGGGCGGTGTTGGCGGCGGCGCTAGAGGCGGGTCCGGAAGAGGGGATTAGTTGGGGGTGAGCCAGCGGCGCAGCTGGTCGCGGGCGTCACGGAGATATGTCGGCATTTTGAGGGGGGCGCCACCGATTTCGAGGACTAGCGCACCTGTGTATTTGATGGCGTGAAGTTGGGCGAAGAGGCGGGGGTAGTCGACGAAGCCATGCTGGAGCGGCTTGTGCTCGACCCAGGTGGCGGGGTCGATGTCGTGGACATGGAGGTGGAAGAGTTTCGGGCCGAGGCGGGAGATGATCTCGAGGGTGGTGTCGTTATACGCCTTGATGGAGGCGGGTTTGGCCCGGTCCTCCGGCTGGACTTGGGCGATGAGTTCGGCGAAGCGGCCTTGGTGGCCGACGTCGACGGTGGCTCCGACTTGAGGATGGTCGACGGCTTGGACGAGACTGACGAAGGCATCGACAGAATTCGGGAAGCCGGTTTCGATGGCGAGGCGGAGGCCGAGTTTATGGACGCGGTCGGCCCAGCGGCGGATGAGTTCGATGTACTCGGCTTGGCGGGGTGGAAAGGGTTCGCTCGATAGGGTTTGAGGGTGGAGGACGGCGAGGCGGGCGCCGCAATAGGCGGAGCCTTCTAGGGCGGTGTCGATGGTGTGGATGGCCTTCTGTTTGATGGCGGGGTCGGGGCTGAGCCAATTGAGACCGGTGTAGGGGAGGTGGGTCGAGATGAGTTGGAAGGTGCGGAGGGCGCCGCGGAGTTTGCGGCGGTCCGCGGGGGTGAGTTCGTCGAAGCGGAACCCGGGGAAGGCTTTGGGGGTGGGTTCGGGGCGGCCCATGGGATGGATTTCGATGACGGGGAAATCGAGGCGGCGGATGAGGTCGATGGCTTCGTAAAGGCCGTAGCCTTGGACGGCCGTATTGGCGCCGAGGAGCCAGGGGCGGGGCGTGGGGGCGAGGAGGGATAGGAGGTGTCGGCGGGTCATGGTGCTTTGGTGATGATATAACGGTTGCGTGCGATTTCCCTTTTCATTTTCCATGATTGCCGTGGCGCTGGTTTGTGCGCCGATGTGGGCGCAGACGGCGTCGATGACGGGCCGGGTGACGGATGCTTCGGGCGGGGTGGTGCCGGGGGCTGCGGTGACGGTCGTGAACCAGGCGACGGCGCTCGAGACGCGGTCGATTTGTAATGCCGAGGGGTACTACACGGTGTCGCTGTTGCCGCCGGGAGCGTATCGGTTGGCGGTGGAGAAGTCGGGGTTTAAGCCGATTCGAGAGCGGGATCTGCAACTGGCCGTGGGCCAGGTAGCGCGGTTGGACTACGTGCTGGCGGTGGGGAGTGTGAACGAGGCGATTGAAGTGAACGCGCGGGCGATTTTGCTGGATTCCGAGACGTCGTCACTGGGGGCGGTGATTGGGAGTAAGCAGGTGACGGAGTTGCCTTTGCTGGGGCGGAATAGCTACGCGCTGGCGATGCTCGTGCCGGGGGTAAGGCCGTCATCGGGGGTGAATAACTTGGTGATTGATCAGATCTCGACGGTGTCGTATTCGATCAACGGCCAGCGGTCGAGTTCGAACGAATTTCTGTTAGACGGGGCGCCGAATTCGGCGGCGGCGCAGAACCAGCCGGTGATCAACCCGAACCCGGACATGGTACAGGAGTTCAAGGTGGAGACGAATAGTTTTTCGGCGGAATTTGGGCGGGCGGCGGGCGGCGTATTCAACGTGGTGACGCGGAGTGGGTCCAAAGATTTGCACTTTACGTTGTATGAGTTTTTTCGGAATGAAAAGTTGAACGCGAACGACTGGTTTGCGAACCGGGCGGGGCGGCAGCGGCCACCGTTTAAGTTCAATCAGTTTGGGGGGACGATTGGGGGGCCGGTGCGGATCCCGAAGGTTTATGACGGCCGGAATAAGACGTTCTTCTTCTTCAACAGTGAGACGGTGCGGTTTGTGCAGGGGATTACGTTTACGGCGTCGTTGCCGGATCCGCGGCAATTGACGGGTGATTTTTCGAATTTGCGGCAGACGAACGGGGCGGCGGTGACTTTGTTTGATCCGGCGACGACGGCGTCGGTCGGGACCGGCTTTACGCGGTCCCCGTTTCCGAATAACGTGATTCCGGCGGGACGGATTAATCCCGTGGCGAGGAATTTGGCTCGGCTGATGCCGCCGCCGACGGTGTTGGGCGCGAACTACGGTGCGATTAATTACGCGCGGACAGACGGGAACATTGTGAACAAAGATTCGTTCAGTCCAAGGGTGGACCATAATTTCGGGGACAAGAATCGGCTGTTTTTCCGTTATTCGTACGATGATACGCCGTACCTGCGGGCACCGGTATATGGGCAGGAGCGGAAGAATATTGCTCCGACGGCGGGTCCGCAGACGTTTACGCGGTGGAATAGTGTGATTGAAGATACACACATTGTTTCGCCGACGATGATTGCTACGTTGCGGTATTCAGCGACGCGGCTTGTGAACTTTCGGCGACCGTACTCGGATAACTTTGATCTTGAATCATTGGGGTTTCCGACCAATTTGCGGCAGGGGATGGTGGATCCGGTATCGCTACCGGCGATTACGATCAATGGGTTGAGCGTGGCGGGGTCGATTCCGAACATCGTCGTCGGCGGGATCATCGGGGCAACGGATTTAATTCGGTTCGGAAATACGCAGCAGAATTTGCAGGGGGCGGTGACGCGGAACTTTGCCAACCACACGGTAAAGATGGGCGGGGAGTATCGGGTGATTCAGTTCAACAATTGGCAGACGGGGGATCAGGCGACGAACTTCTCTTTTGGGCCGAATTTCACGCAGGGGCCGAACCCGGCGTCGCCGACGGCGAACACGGGCTTGGGATTGGCTACGTTTTTGTTGGGGATTCCCGGGGGTGGGGTGAACCCGGCGCCGGCGTTGGCACAGACGAATAAGTATATGGCCGGGTACGTGCAGGACGCTTGGAAGGTGACTCCGAAGTTGACGGTGAATCTGGGGTTTCGCTATGACTTTGAGACGCCGCGAACGGACCGGTTTAACCAACTGAGCAATTTTGATTTCGCGGCGCCCTCGCCGTTGAAAGTGACGGGTTTGGATTTGAAGGGGGGTGTGACGTTTCCGGGGGTGAATGGTCGGAGCCGATATAACGCGAAGCCGGACCGGAATAATTTTGCACCGCGAGTTGGCATCGCCTGGCGGGTGAATTCGAAGACGGTGATTCGGACGGGCGGTGGGCTGTTTTATGCGGGGTTGACCGGGTTGGGCGGCAGTACGGGGCCGTTCGGGATCAGTGGTTATCAGGCACCGACGAACATTGTTTCAAGTTTAGACGGAGTGACACCGATTGTGTCGTTGAGCAACCCCTTCCCCAACGGTTTTAACAAGCCGACGGGGAGTTCGGCGGGGCTCTCGACGCTGCTAGGGCAGGGGGTACAGTTCTTCGACTATGGGAACTATACGCCCTATAGCGGACAGTGGAATTTGGGAATTCAGCGGGAGTTACCGGGGAGCGTGTTGTTTGAAGTTAGTTATGCGGGGAGTCGGGGTGTGGGGCTGTACGAGAATCGGCAGTGGAACCAACTTGATCCTGGCCAGTTGAGCCAGGGAGACGCGTTGCGGCAGCAGGTGTCAAATCCGTTTTTTGGGCAGATTGCCGTGGGAGCGCTGGCGAGCCGGACGGTGGCGCGGGCGCAATTGCTACGGCCGTTGCCCCAGTTTGATGGTGTTTCGTCCCAAAACGCGAGTTGGGCGACGTCGAGCTATCACGCGCTGGAGATGAAGGCGGAGAAGCGGTTTGCGAGCGGGATGAACGTGATGGCTTCGTACACCTATTCGAAGACGATGGACTATGGGATTGGGACGTTTGGCGGGGAGACGCTGGGCGGGGGCGGGGTGCAGAACTGGAGCAACTTGGCGGCGGAATGGAGTTCGTCGACGATCGACCAGACGCATCGGTACATCATGAACGCGGTTTATGAGTTGCCGTTTTTCAAGAAGCAGACGGGCTTTTTGCCGAAGGTTTTGGGTGGGTGGCAGATGGGCGGGATTTGGATGGGTTTTTCGGGCGGGCCATTGGGGATTGGTTCTAACGTGAATAATACGTTTTCGCAGGGGGGCGGGCAGCGGCCGAATTGGAACGGGACATCGCCGTGTGTTGCGAACCCGACGGCGGACCGATGGCTGGATGCGGCGGTGTTTTCTAATCCGCCGGCGTACACGTTTGGAAACCTGGGCCGGACGATGAATGGTTGCCGGAGCGATGTGACTTCGCAGATCGATATGACGCTGACGAAGAACACGCGGATTAAGGAGAAGCTGAACGTGCAGTTCCGGACGGAGATGTTCAACATCACGAATACGGTTCGTTTTTCGCCGCCGAATCAGATGTTTGGGAATCCGCAGTTTGGGCAGATTGCGGCGCAGAACAATCAGCCGCGGGTGATTCAGTTCGGGCTGAAGCTTATTTTTTAGCCGGGA
>CANNLB010000091.1 GCA_947505565.1 Acidobacteriota bacterium
ATGATCGAGTGCTTGCCACGCTGCAAGGCTATCTTTTGATCAAAATTGATCGTGCGCCCTTCCAGCATGTAGTATTCATGATCGGGTGAGTTCCACCCGAGGTTAGTCGCGATGCGTGCAACCCGGCGGCCAAACGGAAGAACTTCGGCCCTGCCGCCCGGTTCTTTCTGCTCAAAAAAGAACCGATCATATCGGCCGGTGTCGGCCAGGTTATAGCCGAAACGGCTTTCAGACGTCCAACTGGCCCCGCCCGTCGTGTAGGCAACCGTACCACGTTCGTTCCAGACGAGGAAGGATCGGTCGTTGGCCCCATTAATGTAGCTGCGCGGAACCAGTTGCGTGGGTCGTCCCCGGCTGTAAGAAAATGCGAAATTACTCATCTGGCCCACCCGCCAATCGGTACGGACGTCGGCGTGGTTATCGTCCCGCACCGAACTCGCCGCCGACCGATACAAGCCGACGTCCGCCGTGGCGGCGTAGGGCTCGGTGGGGAGCGGAATGAAATCCAGCAGTAGCTTATAAGAGGGCACTCCCGCCAACATGTCGTTGCGGAGACGGGGAGTCGGAACATTGTCCTGCACCACCGAAAACGCCCGGTCGCGATAGCCCTCGTACACGCCAAAAACGAAAAGCTTGTTCTTCAAAATCGCCCCGCCAACCGAACCGCCGAACTGGTTGAACGTCGCCCCGGGCTTGTTGTTCAACCGCTGATTGCGGGCGTTCAACTCTTCAGCCTGGAAGTTCTCGAACAGGCTCCCATGCCATTGGTTCGTTCCCGACCGGCTCACCAGATTCACTTGCCCGCCGACGATGTTTCCGTACTCGGCGGAGGGCACGCCCTTCACAGTGTCAACCTCCTGGATCGCCTCGATGCTCATGATGTCGATGAGGTTAGGTCGACCGAATCCAGACGACGCCCGGCCTTCCGGGTTACCGCCAGCGTCGGTGCCGTCGACGGAGAACGCCACGCCGTTCTTGCCCACACCGTTCATACGAATACTATCTCCCGTCGAAACGACTCCGGTCCCAATGCTGAGAAGATTCGAAAAGTTCCGCCGCGCCAGTGGCAGTTCCCGCACCTTGATCGCCTCAAAGGAATTGATCTGCTCTGAAGATACCGTGTTGATCAACGGAACGCTGGCATCGACGTGCACCGTTTCTGTCGCCGCTCCGATCTCCAAAGTGATCGTATTCCGCACCTGCTGTCCGGCCGTGAACTCGAACCCTGTCGACTCCTGTCGCTTAAATCCCTTCGCTTCCGCACGGACCGTATAGGTGCCGATCCGAAGAAATGTGAAGACGGCCTCACCCTGACCATCGGCCGTCTTTTCGTTCGTCGCTCCGGTCCCGTCGTGAATGACGGTGACCTTCGCGGATGGGACTACCGCTCCGCTCGAATCAGTGACGGTCGCATAGAAGGTCGCCGTCGTTACCTGGGCACGCAGCAAGCCCGAACAGCAAATCATCAAGAACAAAGAATTACGAACGATGGAAGACATAGAACTCCTAAAAAATAATAGTGACCCCAAGCTTATGCCCCGTTCTTGAAGACGACAAGGGCGGAACGGTTCCGAACCGTTCCGTCGCAACAGAAATTTAAACGGTTCCGAACCGTTCCGTAGCCCAGAAAATCAAAGAACTCGAACCGCCACCAACCAAGACTTCGTGGGAATTTTGTCGTGTACCTCGGCCTTCAGCACCGCCTGGAAGTGCCACGGACCCTGGTGCTTCGGATCCTCCTGCCGCATCCTCACAAGGAGTTGAGCCAACGATTGCTCCGCCGCCAGAAACTCCGTCCCGGCTTGCGTGGCCTGCGCGTTTAGACCGCTAACCAGCAGCAACCTCTGGCCATGGATCATCCCCGGCAACATCGAGATCAACGCGAACTCCTGATCGCCTTCCCGTTCGCCAGCGCCGTAGTTGATCGTATACTCAGCCACCTCGCCCGGGCGCGGATTGACGTTGATGATCGCCCTCTGCCGCTTGCCGACACTCCGACTCAGCCGAAACGGGGCCTTATCGAGAAGCGGGTCAAGCCATTTGTTGTCTTCGTCATGGCCCAGCAAAATCATGCTCTCGCTCCTCAGATCCTCCCAACTGACAAACCGGCTCTGGGTCGTTCGCACCGGCACGCCGAGCCGTGTCAGCAGCGCGGACAAACGGACCCCCGCCACGGCCTCGCCAACCTTGGTCTGGTTTACGGCCGGGGTGAAATAGAACCCGCCCCCCGACGGGATTTGAAAGGACTGCCGGTAAATTTCTTCATCAGCCGGATGAGCCCGGAACCGCTTCGGCTGCGTATCGGGCGGGATCAGCTGCTCGAAATGCTTGATGATGGCTGTCATCGGCGTGCTGAAGCAGATTACTGCGGAACGCCCTGTATCCATCCACGGCCCCCATATCTCCCGTGTCGCGCTTTCTATGGCAAAGCCCCTGGCCGCCGGAAGCCACGAACCGCGGCCCCAGAAATAGCCCCCGGCCAGCAACGCGACACCCACCATCACCATACCCGCCCACCGAAAGGCCGACCGGTCCAATGCCGCACCAACCGGCGGAATCGGTTCAACCTCCTCCAATACCTCGGCGACATCCTCCTTCATCCGCCGAAAGGTTGGCACATAGCGCCCAACCGGCAGTTCGATCCGCAGCGAATGGGTACTCCCGTTCCCGGCATAATACTCGTGCAGCTTCTGGCGAAGCGTATGGGCTTGCCGGCGGACCACCGAATCCTCGCTCGGCGAATACCCAACGCCCCGCCGGAAGACCTCTGACCCGATCAGGTACTCGTTGATCCGGCTACCCTCCCCACGCATCGTAAGTTCGCAGATGAACCGGAGGAACGCCTGCAGCTTGTCGGATCGCTCAAACGAACTGCTCCGCAAAACGCATTGCAGTTCTGCTTCAATCTCCGACGGGCTTATTTCGGGTAGCTCAATTGTGGCGTGCTGTAGGCGATTCGACATGGATCAGTTTCATGAAAGTATATGTCAAATTAAAAAGCGGCGGGAACCGTTCGCGAACCGTACCCGACTACCGACAATAAGTGCGCTTGCGCTAGCATCTACAAATGCGCCGAATAGTTCTAGCCGCCGTCTTGCTGACGGGTAACGCCCCCGCCGCCTTGCTCCGCATCGAAATCGCCAGCCAGACCGACGTGCTGGGCGGCGCAACCTTCGGCACGGTGGGCAGCTACCAGTTGGTTCGGGGCCGGGCATACTTCGCCGTTAATCCCAAGTCCCCAGCTAACTCCCGCATCACCGATATCACCTTCGCGACTCGCAACGCCGCGGGATTGGTTGAGTTCTCAGCGGACGTCGTCCTGCTCCGACCAAAAGATCCCCACGCCGGCAACAACACCCTACTCCTTGAATCGCCCAATCGCGGGGGAATCGGCATCCTGGCGCTCTACAATCGTGCCGCCGGCTCTCCATCACCCGTCAAAGCCGAACATTTCGGCGATGGCTATTTACTTCGCGAAGGCTACACCCTGGCATGGGTCGGCTGGCAACACGATATCCCCGCACGCGAAGACTTGTTACGAGCCTACCTGCCAATCGCCAAAGGAGTCGATGGCCTCGTCCGCGGAGAATTCACCTTCTCCACCGTCGCCGACCGCATTCCGCTCGGCGACGCCAACCACCTCGCCTACCCGGTCGCCGATCCAGCAAAGCTGTCCTTGACCGTCCGCGAATCAATTCACGCCAACCGCCACCCCGTACCCCCCACAGAGTGGCATCTCAACGGCGACGCAATCGTCCTCAAACATCCGGCCAAACCGGGCCTCACCTATGAGTTCATCTACCCCGGGGCCCAGCCGGTAGTGGCCGGACTCGGCATGGCCGCCACCCGCGACTTCGTCTCCCACCTGAAACGCGAAGGCCGCGTCCGCTTCGCCCTCGGTGTCGGCACCTCCCAATCCGCCATGTTTCTCAGGGCGCTTCTCTACGAAGGGTTCAACGCCGACGAACAAGGCAAACCCGTATTCGACGGGCTACAGCCGCATGTCGCCGGCGGGCGGAAAACCACGTTTGAACGCTTCACCCAACCAAGTCGCACCTCGGGCCCCTATCGGAACGCCAGCTTCTCCACCACCGACCAGTTCCCCTATTCCGATACCGAGACGGTCGAACCCATGACGGGTCGGCGAGACAGCCTCTTATCACGCGCTCGGACCGCCAAAGTCGTCCCCAAAATCATTTACACCAACTCGAGCTATGAATACTACGGTTCGGCTGCCTCGCTACTGCATACCACTCTCGACGGCAAACACGATCTCCCCCTGCCCGCGACCACCCGCCTCTACCTGCTCACCGGCGGCCAACACGGTCCGGCCCCCTTTCCCCCCAAATACGGACCTGGGCAGTACCTCCACAACTGGAACGACTACAAATGGGCACTCCGCGCCACACTCCATAATCTCCGCACCTGGGTCGTCGACGGCATCCCTCCACCTCCGTCGCTCTATCCCACCTTGGCCGACGGCACCCTCACCCCAGGCAAGCCAGCCGCTTATCGCACTCAGTACCTCGACTTCGGACCTTCCTACCTTATCAATGGCGTCATCACCCGTCAGCCCCCCAAACCGGGGCCGGACTACGCGGTCCTCGTCACCACCCTCGCGGCCGATGGAAATGAAACCAGCGGCCTGAGGATGCCCTGGGTTGCCGAACCCCTCGGCGTCTTCACCGGCTGGAACCTCCGCTCCGCTGCTATCGGCGCGGCCGGCGAACTACTCGGCCAAACGGGTTCGTTTCTTCCCTATCCGCCGGAGCGAATCAACGCCCGCTACCGCTCCCCCGCAATCTACCGGAGTCAGGTTCAAACAGCCGCCGAGCGGCTCGTCAAAAACCGCCTCCTCCTGAGTGAAGACCTCCCCGCCATCCTCCGTCTTTCGGGGCAAGCATGGGAGTGGGTCGCGGAACTGCCCAGCTCCGAACGGTTCGAACCTAACACCAATTTACGGCAAGGACTAAAGTAATAGTGATGAAGTTAGCGTGCGTTCTGTTTGGCTGCGCAATTTCGATGCTCGCACAACCACCGGCCACCCGAGCCGTGTTCAATCGCTACTGCATCGGGTGCCATAGCGACCAGGCGCGGGCTGGCGGCGTTTCCCTGCAGAACTCCCTCTCGTCGGCCGTCTCTGAAAAAGCGGTGCGCCAACTCCTCCACCGGCACATGCCGCCCCTTGGCTTGCCGAGACCCGACGACACTACCTATAAACTGGTCGTCACCGAACTGACCAAAACTCTCGATGCCGAAGCCGCGATCAATCCCAGGGCTGGCCGGCCCGGTACCTTCCGCCGCCTCAACCGCCTCGAATACCACAACGCCATTCGCGATCTCCTCGCCATCAACTATGATGTGACCACCCTCCTGCCCGCCGACGAGACGAGCCACGGCTTCGACAACATCGCCGTCGAAAACCTATCCCCCATCCTCATCGAGCGGTATCTTTCCGCCGCGCAAAAAATCAGCCGTCTCGCCATCGGCAGCCCGGTTCGCAAACCCTCCAGCGAACTCATCATGATCCCACCCGACCTCACTCAGGAAGAGCATGTCCCCGGCTTGCCCCACGGCACCCGCGGAGGAGCCATCGCCTCGCACACCTTCCCCGTCAGCGCGCAGTATGAAATCCAGGTTCGCCTCTCCCGCGATCGGGATGAACGCGTCGAGGGCCTCGACGTTCCGCATCGAGTCGAACTAACCCTCGATGGAACCCGCCTTGGCCTCTTCACCGTCACCCCTACCCCCCGCGGCCAGGATCATCAAAACGTCGACAAGCACCTCACCGTCAAGCTCGCCGTCACCGCCGGCCCCCATCAACTCGGCGTCAGCTTCCCCCGCAAAACGGCGGCGCTGCTCGAAACAAATCGACAGCCCTATCAAGTGCACTTCAACATGGATCGCCATCCCCGGGTCCAACCGGCCCTCTATTCCATCACCGTCCTCGGCCCCTTTGACGCCGTCGGCCCCGGCGACTCCCCCAGCCGACGCCGCATCTTCGTCTGCGGCGAACAGACCGACGCCTGCGCCACCCAGATCCTGGCCACCTTGTTGCGCCGAGCCTATCGCCGCCCCATTCGCGCCGACGAACTCGTCGCCCCGCTCAACTTTTATCGGAAAGCAAGAGCCGAAGGCGGCTTCGACAATGGAATCGAGATGGCCCTGCGAGCCTTACTCGTCAATCCCCAGTTCCTCTTTCGTATCGAGAAAGATCCGGCCCACGCCAATCAATCACCCTATCAACTCTCCGGACCGGAACTCGCCTCCCGCCTCTCGTTCTTTCTCTGGAGCACCATCCCGGACGATACGCTTTTGGACCTCGCCGAGCGCGACAAACTCAAAGATCCGGCTGTCGTTGAACAACAGGTTCGCCGCATGTTAGCCGATCCCCGGTCAGAATCGCTCGTAACCAACTTCGCCGCCCAATGGCTCTATCTGCGCAACCGCGCCGCCATCACTCCCGACCCCCGGCTCTTCCCGGATTTTGACGAAAATCTCCGCCAGTCCATGCAGCGGGAAAGCGAGCTGTTCTTCGCCAGCGTCTTGCGCGAAGACCAACCCGCGCCCGCTCTCCTCAAAGCACCCTACACTTTCTTGAACGAGCGCCTCGCCCGTCACTACGGCATCCCCCACATCTATGGCAGCCGCTTCCGCCGCGTCGACTTAACCGGCCATCCCTCGCGCGGCGGCCTCCTCAGCCACGCCAGCATCCTCACCGTCACCTCCTACGCCACACGCACCTCCCCGGTCATTCGCGGCAAATGGATCCTGGCCAACATTCTCGGCACCCCTCCATCCGCCCCGCCCCCCGCCGTGCCGGAACTCAAGGACGCCGTCCGCACCCCGGGCGCGAAGTCGCTCTCCATGCGCGAACGCGTCGCCGAACATCGCAAGAATCCAGCTTGTGCCGGATGCCACAATCTGATGGACCCCATCGGCTTCGCCTTCGAAAACTACGACGCCGTCGGCCGCTGGCGCTCCAGCGACGGCGGCACTCCGGTCGACGCCTCCGGGCTCCTGCCCGACGGCACCAAATTCCAGAACGCCGCAGAACTCAAACAGGCACTCCTACTGCGGCCCGAACTCTTTGTTTCCGCCTTCACCGAAAAGCTGTTAGTCTACGCCCTTGGCCGCGGCATCGAGCGCTATGACGCCCCGGCTATCCGAAAAATCGTCCGCGACGCCGAGAAGAACCAGTATCGGCTCTCGTCGCTCCTACTCGGCATCGCAACCAGCACCCCGTTCACCATGAGGCAATCGCAATGATCATTCAGAAGAAAGCAATCGCCCGCCGCAGCCTGCTCCGTGGCATTGGTGCAGGACTCGCCCTGCCGCTCCTCGACGCCATGGTTCCCGCCATGACCGCCCTCGCCGCCACCCCCGCCGCGCCCGTCCGCCGCCTCGGCTTCGTCTACATTCCCATGGGCGCCACCATCGCTCAATGGACGCCGCCCGAACTCGGCCGCATCACACGCCTCTCACCCACTCTCAACTCGCTCACTCCTTACCTCGATCAACTCACCGTCATCAGCAACCTCGAACTGAAAAACGCCTATTCCCCCGGCAACCATGCCACCGCGAACTGTTCATTCCTCAGCGCCGCCAAGGCGAAACTCACCGAAGGCACCGACTATGAGTTGGCCACCACCGTCGACCAGATCGCGGCCCGACACATCGGTAAAGACTCGCCGCTCCCCTCCATGGAACTCGCCATGGATCTC
>CANNLB010000092.1 GCA_947505565.1 Acidobacteriota bacterium
TCGAATACGGCAGGCCGTAGAAGGAATCAAAGCCGTGGCGAGTCGGCAGGAATTCGGGCTGATCGCCGAGGTGCCATTTGCCGACACAGGCTGTGGCATAGCCCTTGGTTTGTAGAAGCCGGGCGACGGTGACTTCGGACGGATTGAGGCCGTGCCAGTCGCCAGGCATCAGCACCGCGTGCCAGGAGCCGAACGACAGGCCGACACGCTTCGGATAGCAGCCCGTCATCAGCGCGGCGCGGGACGGCGAGCAGACCGGCGCGGCGTACCAGGAGGTGAACCGCATCCCTTCCTTAGCCATACGAGCTAGGTGCGGCGTATAGCCGACCTCGGGCCGGTAGGGCTCGATGTCGGCATAGCCCATGTCATCGCAGGTGATGAGGACGAAGTTGGGAGTCTTCGGACTCGCGGCGCGAACGGCCACCGCACTCGCTGCCGATAGCCATTCGCGACGGGTCATTTGTTACTCAATTGGGGTTACTCAATCGTGAACGACCACAAGGTGTGCCCCGTGGCGATCGCGATGTGCTGCTTGCCGTCGGCGGCGGTGTAGCTGATCGGGTTGGCGAACGCCTTGCCGCCAGTGGGGAACTTCCAAAGCAGCTTGCCGGTTGCGTCGTCCAAAGCCAGGACGTCGCCGTCGCCGGTGGAGCTTACGACCAGGCCGCCGGCCGTCGACAAGACGCCCGCCCAGGAGGTGGAGCTCAACGGATACTCCCACTTGGCTGTTCCGGTTTTCGGGTCCATCGCTTTGATCGCGCCGGTGGCTTCTTCGCCGGGTTTCGAGACGAAACGGCCGGCCAGATACCAGCTGCCTTCCTTGTAGGTATCGTCGCCGGAGTAGAAGACGCCCCCTTCATCCATCGTCATCACGTAGTGAAGCTTGGTGGCGGGCGAGTAGCTGGGCGCTTGGAAATTGGTCGCGCCGGGAGAGTTCGGGTAGACCATGTTTCCGGTTTCCGTGGGAGAGGTGTTGGGCAGAACGGTGGGGCGGCCCTTGGCGTCGAGATCCTTCTGCGCCCAAGTCTGGCGGACGTACTGTTTGCCGAGCAGATACTGGCCGGTTTCGCGGTCGAGGACGTAGTAGAAGGAGTTCCGGTTGGCGAACAGGATGAGCTTGCGCAACTTGCCTTGCCACATGTCGTCGGCAACGATGGGCACTTGCGTCGAATCCCAGTCGTGGACGTCGTGGGGGGTGAACTGGAAGAACCACTTCATCTTGCCGGTATCGGCATCGAGGGAGAGGAGGCAGTTGGAGTAAAGATTGTCGCCCTTGCGCTTATCGCCTTTCCAGTCGGGTCCGGGGTTGCCGGTGCCCCAGAAGATTTGGTTGGTGCCGGGGTCGTAGCTACCGGTGACCCAGGTGGTCGCGGAGCCGTATTTGGAGCTATCGCCGAGCCAGGTTTCGGCACCCTTTTCCCCAGCCGCGGGGACGGTCCAGGTGCGCCAGGCTTGCTTGCCCGTCTTGGCGTCGTAGGCGGCTAGGTAACCGCGCGCGCCGAACTCGCCGCCGGCACTGCCGATGATCACTTTATCTTTGACGATCAGAGGAGCGACGGTGGAGGAGTAGCCCTTTTTGTAATCGGCGACGGCGACGTCCCAAACGACGTTACCGGTGGAGGCATCGAGCGCAACCAGATGGGCGTCGAGGGTGCCGATGAAGATGAGGTCGCCCGAGATGGCGACGCCGCGATTGACTTTGCCACAACAGAACGGCACGTTGTCGGGCAGGACGCGCTTGTAGCGCCAGAGAACTTTGCCGGAGCGGGTTTCGAGAGCCGTCACGTCCGAGGGCGGCTCGGAGATGTACATGATGCCGCCGCGCACGATCGGCGAAGCTTCGAACTTGTCGGTGCGGTCAAGCTGCATGGCCCAGGCGAGCTTCAGCTTGCCCGCGTTGGCTTTCGTAATCTGCCTGAGCGGAGAATAGCGATGGCCTTCGACGTTGCCTTGGAAGTGCAACCAGTCCTGGGCTAGGAGCGTACTAGCGGTGAGGAGGAGGGCCGAGAATCTCACAGGCCACCTCGCAGAGAGAACAGATAAGCGATGACGTTGTCGAGCTCTTCGGCGCTGAAGACCTTGCTGTAATTGGGCATGGAGGATTTATTGATGTCGCGTTGGATGGCGCTGGTCGCGCTCTTGTCGATGGTCTGCAGTTGCGCCTTTCCATCGCGCAGGCTGAGGTAGAAATTGTCTTCGTTGAGGCGGATGCCGGATATTTTTCGGCCGTCCTTCATCGTGGCGTGGACCATAGTCCAGCCGCCGACCATGGCCGCATCGGGGGCGACGATGGAGGTTCGCAGATTGGAGGGGCTGCGCATGGCGCCGATCTGGGTGAGGTCGGGGCCGGAGCGTCCGCCCTTGCCTTCGACCATGTGGCACCCGGCGCAACCGCCTTTACCGCTATATAGTATCTTGCCTTTGGCGGCATCGCCGGGAAGGCTGGTGGGGGCGGTTCGCCCGAGGGAGCGAACGTACCCGGCGACCTCGCTCATCTCGGCATCGGTCATACCCAAGGCCGGCGGCATGCCGGTGCCAGGGATGCCATTGCGGATGATATTGAGCAGCGACGTATCGGTCGGCGCGTGTACCAGATTCGGCGTGACCAGGTTGGCGGCGAAGCCGTCGTCGCCTTTGCCATGGCAAAAGGCGCAGTGGAACTGGTAGAGTTTTTGGCCGGTTTGCGCCCAGGCGCCGGCTGCCAGGCAGGTGGCGAATAACAGAATTCTAGATAACCGCATAAGAGGACCTTGTATCACACATGATGAGACGCGCGCCATGCTTTGTACCATTTGGGGTGGTGGAATCGAGCCCATTCCGGCAACACATAACCGCGGAGCATGGCGCGCATCGAGTGCGGTACCGCGGCGGTGCCCATATAAACATGCACCAAAATACTGGTGATCGAACCGATCGCGGCCAGGGGATGGGCCGCGATCGAGATAAGCCGCAGTGAGCGCGGCATCCACTCCGGGAACCAGAGGACGAAACCCGAAACGAAGAGCGCCAGGGTGGTGGCCAATTGGGCCCAGAACAACATTTTCTGCCCGGCGTTAAAGCGGCCGGAAGGGGGCAGGGCGGCGTGGTCGTGCGTGGCGTACTTGTGCATCCGGGTGAGCCAGATGCGGTCGTCGGCATCGAGGCGCATGCCGTTAGCCCAACGGCGGGCCATCACTCCCATCACGACGGCGAACACGACGCCGACCCAGGGATGAGAGCCGCGGATGTGATAGCCACCGCCCATCATGGTGGCCATCCAGTAGAGCTTCGGCGACCACAGCGCGAGGCCGGTGAGGGTGGCGTAGAAGAAGCTAAGGGCGGCCATCCAATGCATGACGCGTTCGTAGGCGTCGAAGCGCGGGATGCGGATTTCCGAGTTACGATTTGTCACTTGGGTCCTCCGGGTGGCCATGCTTCTCGGGATCCTGCGGGCCGTAGATGACGAAATGGAAGAAGGCTCCGAAGACGGTGCCCCAGAACATGAGCGTGCCCATCCACTTCATCGGCCCCTTCCAGAGGCTGACGGTCCAAGGGATGACGGGGTCTTTGGGCAGGCCGTACTTCTCGGGTTCGCTGGCGTGCTTGAGGACATAGAGAACGTTGGTGCCGCCAACGCCCTGGGGGTTGTAGACGCCAGCGTCGGCGAAGCCATCGGCCTTCAGCTCGCCGGCGCGCGTTTCAGCCAGGTGGAGTAGTTCATCACGTTCGCCGAAGTTGAGGCAGTTGGTGGGGCAGGTCTTGATGCAAGCGGGTTCGAGGCCGACGGCGGTGCGGTCCGAGCAGAGGGTGCACTTGTACGCTTTCTTGGTGGTCGCGTTCAGCCGCGGGACATCGAAGGGGCAGCCGGTGATGCAGTAGCCGCAGCCGATGCAGTTTTCGTGAACGAAATCGATGGTTCCGTTGGCCAGCGGCACGATGGCGCCGGGGGCCGGACAGGCGGCGAGACAACCGGCATCGGCGCAGTGCATGCACTGATACTTGGACATCAACCACGACGTCGCCCCATCCTTTTCGAACTCGTTGAACTTGATCAAATTCCAGAAGTTGGCTTCGAGTTCGGGCTTCGTTTGATAAGAACCATCAAACGTACCCATCGTGTATTCCTGGTCGTTCCACTCCTGGCAAGCGACTTCGCAGGCCTTGCAACCGATACAGAGCGTGGTGTCAATGAGCTTGGCGACGATCATCCGATTTTCTCCACATTGACGAGAAAGCCCTTATATTCAGGGGTTCCGCAGTTGGGGTCGTAGGCGCTGGGGGTTAGATTGTTGATGAGCGGGCCGTGGACCTTGCCGACAAAGCCCCAGTGAATCGGCAGACCGATCTGGTAGATTTTCTTGCCGCTTACCTTGAGGGTTCGCAGGCGCTTCGTAACCAGGGCCGGGCCTTCGATTTTCCCTCGTGCGGAGGAGACGCGGACGAGCGTCTTGTTGGCGATGCCCTTTTCTTTAGCCAGCTCTTCGGGGATTTCGACGAAGAAGTTCGACTGCAACTCCGAGCTCGAACTGGTGTGCTTGGTCCAGTAATGGAAATGCTCAGTCAGGCGGTAGGTAATGGCGACGAAGGGGAAGTCCTTCGCGGTGCCGAAGTGGTCCATGTCACTGTTGTAGGTTCGCAGCAGGGGATTCGCGTTGACGGTGGGATGGAGCGAATTGTCGACGGGGCTTTCGGCGGGCTCGTAGTGTTCGGGGAACGGCCCTTCGACGAGGTCGGGAGCGAAGAGGCGGGCAACGCCTTCGGGCAGCATGATAAAGGGTGCCATCGTCTCGGGAGGGGCGTCGGCCTTGTAGTCCGGAGTGTCGCCAGTCCAGCGTTTACCGTTCCAGCGGAGGGGGGCGCGGGTTTCATCCCACGGCTTGCCGGCGGAATCAGTGGAGGCGCGGTTGTAGAGGATCCGCCGATTGGCGGGCCAACTCCACGCCCATTGAGGGTAGAGGCCGAGGCCGGTCGGATCACCTTGGCCGCGACGGGACATCTGGTTACCGGCTTCGGTCCAGGAGCCGGAATAAACCCAGTTGCCACAGGCGGTTGAGCCATCGGCTTTCAACTCGCCGAAGCCGTTCAACTGCTTGCCGGTTTCGAGATCAACGCCGTTAACTTCGCGGGCCACTTCGCCGAGCAAGGGCCGCTTGGGCATGGCGTAGTTCCACTGCATGTTCATGAGTGGCTCGGGTCGGGCACCGCCTTCTTTGGCGTACAGGTCCTGGACGGCGTGGAAGAGGTCGGAGATGATGTCTTGGTCTCGCCGGGCGTCGCCGGGTGGATCGACGGCGGCTTCCTTCCACTGCAACCAACGGGAGGAGTTCACAAACGCGCCGTCCTTTTCCGCGAAGCAGGCGGCGGGCAGCAGGAAGACTTCGGTCTGAATGTCGTCGGCCTTCAAGGACTGGGGATACTCTTTGTCGGCCAGTTCCTTAGCGCGCCAAAAGGCGGCGGTTTCAGTCTCGAAGTTTTCGGCGACGATGAGCCACTTCAGCTTCGAAAGCGCTCGGATCATCTTCGGCGTGTTGGGACCATTGGCCACGGGATTCATGCCGAAGCTGATGAGCCCATCCATCTTGCCGGCGTGCATTTGGTCGAAGAACGTGCCCCAGGAATGGTCGGCACCTTCTTCCACTTTCGGCAGCCAGTCGTAGCCGAAATCGTTGGCTTTGGTCGCGTGGGGGCCGTAGTAAGCCTTCAGCAGGCTGGTCATGAACTTGGGCGTATTGCCGAGGTAGTTCAGGCTGTTCGGACGCAGCGCCTTCGGGGTGTTGGCCTTCAGGTAGTCGGCCAAGTTTTCGTGATTGGCGCGGGGAATTTTGAGATACCCCGGGAGGGTATTCCAGGCACCCATGTCGGTGGAGCCCTGGATGTTGGCGTGGCCGCGCTGGGCGTTGACGCCGCCGCCGGGCATGCCGATGTTGCCCATGAGCAACTGGACCATGGCCGCCGCGTGAATCAACTGGACGGCGAAGCTGTGATGGGTCCAGCCGAGGGCGTAGAGGACGGTGCCGCTTTTGTCGGCGGCGGCGGCGATGGTGATCATCTCCGCCGCTTTGACGAACTCTTCGGCGGTGCAGCCGCAGATGTTGGCGACGACTTCGGGGGTGTAGCGGGAGTAGTGCGTCTTCATCAACTGGAAGACGCAGCGGGGATGCTCGAGGGTAGGGTCGACCTTCGCGTAGCCCTGGCCGTCGAGCTCGTACTGCCAGGTGGCCTTGTCGTACTTGCCGTCTTTCCAACCGGAGAAATGGCCTTCGGAAAAGCCGAAGCCTTCGGCGATGAGGAAGCTGGCGTTGGTATTCAGTTCGACGTACTTGCGCTGGTACTTGTTGTTCGAAACGGCGTAGTGGATGAGACCGCCGAGGAAGGCGATGTCGGTGCCGGAGCGGATGGGGACGTAGAGATCGCTGACGGCGGCGGTGCGGGTGAAGCGCGGATCAATGCAGACGATTTTAGCCTTGCGGAGACGCTTGGCTTCCATGACAAAGCGAAAGCCAACGGGATGATTTTCGGCGGGGTTGCCGCCCATGACGAGCACGACGTCGGCGTTGGCGACGTCGGTCCAGCCGTTGGTCATGGCACCTCGTCCGAATGTGGCGGCCAAACTGGCCACCGTGGGGCCGTGTCAAAGCCGGCTTTGATTCTCGTAGGCCACCATGCCGAGTCCGAAGCGGAACTTGCTAAGCAGGTAGTTGATTTCGTTGGTGTCGGTGCAGCCGCCGATCATCGCGATGTTTTTGAGGCGATTGACGGTACGGCCTTGGGGGTCTTCGGCTTCGAAGCCTTTATCCCGCGAGTCCTTGATGAAGCGGGCCATCTTCGGCACGGCTTCGGCCCAGGACATCCGCTTCCATTCGCGGCTGCCGGCGGCGCGGTGTTGGACGGTGGTGAGTCGACGATCGCTCTGGACAAACTCTTCGAGCGAGGCGCCCTTTGAGCAGAGGGTGCCTCGGTTGATGGGGCTATCGGGGTCGCCTTCGATGTGAACGATGGCTGGCTTCACATTGCGGGATTTGTCTCCGATGGTGTGGACGACCACGCTGCAGCCGACGGCGCAGTAAGGGCAGATGGAGTTCGTCTTGGTGGTATTGGCCGTCTTCAGCGTGGCCGGCGAGTTTTCGGCGACCGCCGTCGGAACGGTGACGGCCGTCGCTCCGCCAACCGCAGCCCCCTTCGCAGAGCGCTTCAAGAATTCGCGACGAGAACTTTCCTTGGGCATAGACGAAACAATTCTATATCAAGCGCCGTTGCATATACTGGTGGCTCGTCCTTCATGTCGCTTACCGTACGTATCTTCCTGGCTCTGGTCTGCGGACTCGCGACCGGCTTTGGCCTCGCCATCGGACAACCGACGTCCGTGCCGGGGGTGACGGCGATCGCCGATATCGTCGGCACGCTGTGGCTGAATGGGATTCGGATGACGGTGATTCCGCTAGTGGTGGCGTTGCTGATTTCAAGTGTTGCCTCGGTGGCAGACGCCCAGACGCTACAGCGTGTCGGGGGTCGCATCGGGCGAGTGTTTTTGCTGCTGATCGCTGGGATCGTAACTTTTACGATGACCCTTGCGTTGTTGGTATTTCGTTGGTGGCCGCCCACGCTCGCGCCATTGCGCAGCACGGGGCCGGCATTGGCAGCTCCCCCGCCGTTTTCACAATGGGTGACGAGTCTGATCCCGGCCAATCCGATCAAAGCAGCGGCGGATGGGTCGATGCTAC
>CANNLB010000093.1 GCA_947505565.1 Acidobacteriota bacterium
CTACGACCCCGGCTCCTTCCTTCATGCGATATAGTGCTCCTGCCTCTAGCTTACCCATCACTTCGATTTCCCCGTTCGGCCATCGGACCTCGACTCGCTCGGCCTCTTTCGCCGCGCCCAGGCCGAAGAGCAACGTGAAGTCGTGCTGGGACCCGTAGCTGCCTCCGCTGCGGACCTCGTCGGTTTGCGTTTTTCCTCCCACGGTCACCGTCACCCTTGCGCCAATCGCGCTGCGGTTGCCCCGCGTCCCTTCCAGACGAACGCCCAGGCTACCGCCCCGCTTGCCGTCAACTTTGAAGACTGAAGGCGCCGCGTTCATGTTGGCCACGACGACCTCGGCGACGCCGTCTCCGTCGAGATCTGCGACGGCCAGTCCGCGGGAGGCCGTTGCCGCGCCGGTGCGGAGGGTGGAGAACGCGCCGCCGCCGTTCCAGTACAAGCTCTTGGCTTGGCGGTATGCCGCTTTGAGTTCGGGATAGATGTGGCCGTTGGCCATGATGAGATCGGGGCGGCCATCCATATCGAAATCGAGGACGCCGACGCCCCAGCCGACGGCGGTCGAGTCGCGGCCGAGGCCGCTTTCCTGGGTCGCGTCGACGAAGAACCAGTCGCCGAGGTTTCGATATAGGCTGGGCGTTTCGTCAATGAAGTTCGTCTTCACGAGGTCGAGACGACCGTCGCCGTCGACGTCGACGGCGGCGACGCCCATGCTGCCCAGCTCCTCGCCGTCAGCGCCATAGGCGGCTCCGGCTTCGACGGCGACATCGGTCATCGTGCCGTCGCGGTTGTTGCGGAGTAGGATGCCGGGGGTTGAGTCGCAGGCGATGTAGATATCCATCCAGCCGTCGCCATCGAAATCCGCGGTGACCACGCCGAGGCCGTAGTGGAGGCCGGTGATGCCCTTCAGCGTGGTTTGGCTGACGTCGCGAAACTTTCCTTTGCCGTCGTTGTGGAGGAGGATGGGGCGGTCGGTGGGGAAGCCGCGGGGGCCACAGAAGACTTCGAGGCCGAGCCAGGTGCAGTACTTGGTGGCGCCGGGCTGGGCGGCGGTGGAGAGGTCGAAGGCGACGTAGTTGGAGATGATGAGGTCGAGGAGGCCGTCCCGATCGTAGTCGACGAAGGCGCAGCCGGTGGAGAAGCGCTTGCCTTCAACGGGCAGGCCGGCGGCGGGGGTGACGTCGCGAAATCTGCCTTGTTCGTTGCGGTAAAGGCGGCTGGCGCCATAGTAGGTCAAGAGGACGTCGGTCCATCCGTCGTTGTCAAAATCGCCGGCGCAGACGCCTTGGCCCCAGGGCCGGGCGGTTAGGCCGCTGGTCGGCGAAACGTCGGAAAAGGCCTTGCCCGTGTTGCGATACAAGACCGGTGCCACGCCATCGTTGAACAACAGATCGGGCTTGCCGTCGTTATCGAAATCGATGATGGCGACACCGTTGCCGGTCATGCTCAAAATGTACTTTGACGTGCCGTCGCCGTAGCGGTGTTTGGCGGTGAGGCCGACGGCGACTTCGCGCAAAGAAAAAGCGGGCGAGGCCACTTTGGGTCCGCCCGCTGGTTTGACCCCTCGCGGACCGCCGCCCATCCCTTGGAAGAGCAGCAGTCCCGTGAGTAGCCATGCTGTCATTGCTTGGTTAGAAGGGCTTGGTTAGAAGGTGAACTTCAGCGCCATCTGGACGAGCCGCGCGTTCACCGACGTCCCCGTGATCTGTCCGTATCCCGCGTTGTCGATGTTGTTGCCCGGGTTGCCGAAATTGGCTTTGTTCAGCACATTGAACATCTCGGTGCGGAACTGCATGTTGAACCGCTCAAAGAACTTGAAGTCCTTGAACACCGAGAAGTCCACCGTGGTCTGGCCGGGCCCACGGAACATGCCGCGGCCGGAGTTGCCGTAGGTGCCCCGCGGGGCCCGCGTGAACGCCGCCGGGTTGATATAGGTGCGCAGGTTGTCCTTCAAGTTGCCCGGGGTGACCAGAGGAACGCTCGAGTTGACATTGGCGAAAAACGGGGCGGCGGGGTCGGTCGCGATACCGCCTAAGCCCTGGCCGCTATCCCGATTGAAGACCGTGATAGGGGTTCCGGTCTGCGCGACGAAGAACGCGTTCAGGCTCCAGTTGTTGAGCAGGAATTTACCCGCTCCGCCGGTGAACTTGCTGGGCAGATCCTGGTTCAGCACAACGGTCAACCGGTGGGTCCGGTCGAAGTTGGCCGGGCCTTTGGCGCGGCTGAAATCATTCCACGGCGTCGCGAAGATGCTCGTGAAAAAGCGGGCGTTGTCGTCGCCATTGCCGAGCGTTTTGCCCCAGGTGTAGGCGCCTTGCATCGTCGTCAGCTTGCTGCGCTTCTTCACCGTCGTCTGGAAGGAGTGGTAGGTGGAAGAGCCGTTCTGCGCGGTAATGAGCAGAGTGCCGAAGCCCGGATAGCGGCGAACCGCGGAACCGTCAGACTGCGGAATGATCGGGTTGAAGTTCCGGCGAGCCATCAGGTTGGTGCCCTTCGTGCCGACATAGGCGGATTCAATCAGGACGTTGCCTTTTAGTTGCCGCTGCACGCTGAAATTGTACTGCCAGGCGTTGTCGTACTTGGAGTTCTTTTCGGTTCCCCATACCTGTTGCTGGTCGGTCGTGCGGGTCGGGAATGGAATCCGTTTCGGGTCATAGCCCGGATCGAGGTAGGTCCAGTTGTCCGGGGTGTTCAACCGGCAGGGGGAGCCCGGCGCCGAACAGTCCCCTTCCACCTGGGCGAAAGTTGGAGGATTGTTAAACGCCGCTTGGGCAATTTGACCCGTGCGGGTGTCGTAGTAGAGTCCGGCACCGGCGCGGATCACCCACGCGTCGCCAATCCGATAGGCGAGTCCAACGCGAGGAGCAATGTTATTGGCGTCGTTGTAAACGCCGGACTTCGGGATGCCGTTGACGCCGCCCTGAACGATGCCCGATCCTTCGAGCGTACCGACGCCGGTGTAGCGATCCGGCCACCAGTTCACCATGCCGAGGTTGTAGGCGGCAGGCTGGAAGTGATACTCGTAACGCGCGCCATAGTTGATCGTCAGCCGCTCGCTCACCTTCCAATCATCGTTGACGAAGGCGCTCATCAGGTTATCGCGCATCTTCAATTCGCCACCGATGCCTGGCGCGCCGAACTGCTTCAACCGCGCGTGGCTGAGGAGGAAGTCGGCGTATTCGTCGCCGCTGGCTTGGCCGTTGTACTGCCACAGGCCACGGCTAACGAGAGCATTCTTCGGGTTGTAGTCCGACATCTGGCTCTCTGCCCCGTACTTGATGTTGTGTTTGCCGCGGATCCAGGTCATGGTCGCGCCCATCGTGTAGCGTTTGATGAAGTCCGACCAGTTGGCTTGGTTACCGAACTGTACGTAGTTCAGGATATTGATGCGCGGCATGCCGTCGAGATTCGTACTCGACAGGGGCTTCAGCCCGACGGTGGTCGGAGCATCCGAATTTTTCATTTGCAAGAACTGGGAGGAATCATCAAAGCCGAAGCGCCCTTCCAGCACTTGCGTTGCGCTGAACAAATGCGTGTAGGTTATATTTCCAGAATCTTTCTGGCGGTTAGCAACGGTACCAAAACCCGGCAATCCATTCCCAAACGGCGTCAAATCACCCTGTTTGCTCTTGAACCAGCGGCCGGAGATGGTATCGTTCTGTCCGAAGCGATGGTCGAACTTGACGGTCCACATGTCGATATCGGTGGCGATCGATTGCGCGGCAAAAAAGTTGTTGGCGCCGAGCGAAAAGTTCGGCACTGGGATGAACTTGTCCTGAATCGACTTCGAAATCGGGTTGATCCGCGACGCAGGAATGATCGCGCCGGGGAAGGGCTGGCCGGTCACTGGGTCGTTGATCACCCGGCGCTGGGAGAAGTCACCGTTGCGCATCGCGAGCGTTGGCACAATGCGCTGAATCGCGGCATTCGAAGAGTTGGCATTCCGTTGCCGGGAACTTTCAAAGCCGAAAAAAAAGAAGGTCCGGTCTTTGCCGTTGTAGACTTTCGGAACCAGCACCGGGCCGCCGACGTTGGCGCCATATTGGTTCTGGTTGTTCTGGCCGCGGACGGGGTTGAAGAACGGGCGGGCGTTGAGCTTCGTGTTGCGGAGGAACTCGTAGGCCGAGCCGTGCAACTGGTTGGTTCCGCTGCGGGTGGTGACGTTGATGGCCGAGCCCAAGTTGCGGCCGTATTCGGCGCTGAACAGGCTCGTCATCACCTTGAATTCGCTGAGGAACTCAATCGACGGGGTGCCGTCGCCGTCGGGCGCATTGTTGAGAGGGTTGGTGGTGGGGACGCCGTCGACGAGGAGGTTATTGCTACCGCGGCGGGCTCCGTTGACGCTGACGCTGGCGCTGCCGGTGCCGGGATTATCGGCGTTGTAGACGTCGCCGACGACGCCGGCGGAGGTGCCGAGAATTTGGGTGAAGTTGCGGGTGGCGAGCGGGATCGATTGGATGGTCCGCTGTTCGACCACTTGGCCGATGGTTACTTTTTCGCTTTGCAGTAGCGGCGTTTCGGCCGTTACGTTGATCGTGTCGGTCAATTGGCCGACGCTCAGGGTGAAATCGATGCGGGCGCGTTCGCTCGTGTTGACGGTCACGTTGGCTTGGACGACGCGTTGGAAGCCCTTGCTCTCCACCGCCAAACGGTAGTTCCCTGAACGTAATAGTGGGAACTGATAGCTGCCTGATTCATCGGAAACGGTGCGGAATTCGCCACCGGTTGCCGCGTTACTGGCCGAGATGGCGGCCCCGACGATTACGGCTCCTGTGGGGTCTTTTACCACCCCGGTTATGCTGCCTGTTGTTTCCTGGGCGGCCGAGACGGCCAAGCTCAGAATAGTCCCTATCGCAAAGCGCTCAAAACGAGTCATGAGAGAGAGTATAGCCCAACTCTATTTCAGTGATGTGACTCCGGGATAGGGCACCGAGAATCCTTTGGCGTCGCCCCAGAGAATCCGGTTCAGCTTGTCGCTGGGAATGTCGTCAACATCGTCCCAGTTCATCTTGGCGGACTCCTCGGCGGCCCAGCGCTCGCGGCCGCGGAGGGCTTTTAATGGCGGGTTGAGTTCGTCGAGCTTCAGTTTGGCCGGGATGTGAGAGTAGGGCGTCAGGTCGGCGTCCTTGACGAACAGGCTGTTCATGGCACGGGCGGCGACGAGGAAGCGGGTGCGGGGGGCGATGCCGAAAATGTCCTGAATCGTGCGGACCATGCTTGTCTGGGTGTAGAAGTTGGAATCGAGCCCTTTGCGCTTGACGTGCGGCCCGATGGCGAGTGCCACCGTCCGGTTTCCGGCCACGTGGTCGACGCCATCCTGCGCGTCATCCTCGACGACCAACACGAGCGACTTCGCCCAGATTTTACTTTTGCTGATGGCTTCGACCATGCGACCGAGGGCGAGATCGTTATCGGCGACCATGGCGCGGGGCGTCGGCGACCCGGGCGTTTTGCCGACGGTGTGGTCGCTCGTCATCGTGACGATGGTCAGATTCGGCGTTGAGCCATCACTCTCCCATTTGGTGAGCCGCTCGAGGAAGGCATCGGCACGGATTTGGTCGGGAATGCGCATTTCGCTGCAGGGGAACTTTTCGTCATAGATGCCCTTCAGCGCGGGCACGCCGCACTTGGAAGCGATGACGTTGCGCCAGGTTCCTTTTTTGTAGTGTTCCCAATACCCGGTCCAGGGCAGGAGGGTTTCCGGGTCGTCGACGTCCTTGACTAAGCCTGTTTTGGCGTCGAACTCGGCTGGTAGAGACAGCGGCCCGAGCAGGCGGACATTCAACGGCCGCCGGGCGTTTTGCCAGAAAAAGCCCTGCGGCGAGACGGCCAGGCCATCGGCCATGTTCCAGGCGTAGCCGCGCGGCGCGGCACCGAGGGCGCGTTCGACGTGGTCGCTGACGAAGCCCATCATCAACCATTGGTGCCCTTCAAAACTGATGGCTCCGCTGGCGTAAAAGTTGTCGATCAAGACGAACTGTTCGGCTAGGGCGTGATGGTTCGGGGTGACGTCGCCGCCGTAGATGGCGAACTCCTTTTTGCCGTTGCCCTTGGCGACGTCGCCGAAGACCTGGTCGTAGGTTCGATTTTCTTTGATGAGCAGGAAGACATGCTCGATGCCGAGTTTGGCCAGCTCTTTGACCCCGCCGTTCGGCGTAAACTTCGGCGCTCCGGCGAGCTTGACTTCGCGCATACCGGCGGCGAGCTGCGCCCGGCTCGGCGCTGGAATGCGGAGCAGGCTTCCTTCGTAAGACCGGGTGTTGAAGACGCCCGGGGACTGCTCCGTGTTGCCGGTACCTTTGATATTGACGACGCGGAGATCGCCCTGGCCGTCGAGCGCCAAGGCCGATGGGAACCATCCGGTGGGCACCGCTCCGATCATTTTGCCGCCCTCGATGACGGCGACGGCGTTTTCGCCGGCGCAGGCGACGTAGAGCCGGGCACCGTCAGTGCTATATAGCACGGCGATGGGTTGTCCGGCTGTTTTCACGGTGGTCGTTTTTTTCGTTTTTGCGTCGAGCAGGGTCACGGTATCCGAGTGGCCGTTGGCGACGGCTAACTCGGCGCCGTCCGGGCGCAGGGCGAGGCCGGAGGGGGCGCGGTCGACGGCGATGTCCTGCCGTTCGCCGGTCGTTATGTTCAGTGTCGTGAGGGTGCCGGGGAGGACCGATCCGTTCGCGTCCACCGCTGGGGGCGGTGGCGGCCCCCGGCGCGATGCTGGATCCGGCACGGTTGGTGATGTAGGCCATGTCTCCGCGGACGACCACAGCGAAGGGGGCGAGGCCGGTTTTCCAGCGGCGGGTTTCCTGGCGGGCGGCGACGTCGAATTCGACGAGGACGTTGTCGCGGTGCATGGTGACGTAGGCTTTAGCGCCGTCAGCGGAGAAGGCGATGCCGGTGGGAATCGGATGGCCTTTGAGCTCGATCCGGCCGGTCGAGCTGATTTTTCCATTCGAAGCCATGGTCAGGATGAGCAGGCTGTCCGGCCCGGTCCTGGTCGTCTCGGAGGCCCAGAGTTCTTTGCCGTTCGGGGTGAAGGCGATGCCAGCGTAGGAGGTGGTCTTGGACGGGCCCCGGTCGATGACGCTGCCGCTGGCGGCGTCGAGGACGAGCACTTCTCGACTGCTGAGCACGGCGAGCCAGCGCTTGGCGGGGTCGAAAGCGAGGTCGACGGGGCGGCCCTTGAAGAACGTTTGGGTGCCCCACGGCTTTACGAGTTGATGATTTGCGAGTAAAAAGCTATTGTCGGACTGCTTCCCGAGCAGGGCGGTGGAGACGAGCGGGGCGGTCGTGGCAGCCAGCGCGGCAGCGGCGGAGAGGAGCAGAACGGTACGAAGGGTCATCGTCGCCAGACTAACAGACAAATGCTACAAGACCATTTCAGGTGAGCTGGACACCTCGCGGGCACCCCGAATTCCCTGTTACCCTATCGATATGAACTTGATCGAAGCCATCGGCAATACGCCGCTCTTCCGGCTCGACCGTCTCACTTCTCATCTTCCGGGCATTGAACTCTACGGCAAAGCCGAATTCGCCAACCCGGGCGGTAGCGTCAAGGATCGTCCGGCCCTGAGCATGATTTTGGACGGCGAACGCCGGGGGCTGCTGACGCCGGACAAGATCATTCTCGATTCGACGTCCGGGAATACCGGCATCGCGTA
>CANNLB010000094.1 GCA_947505565.1 Acidobacteriota bacterium
AGAAGGGTTACGGGCAAATCAACGTTGGCTGACAGTTTGGTTAGAAACCGGGCAGGCCGACTCGAATCCGTCGCGAAAACTCCTCGGCTTGGTCGGTGCCTTTACCGCGGCGGTTGATCAGCGCCTGCTGCTGGAGATCGGCAAGGCTGAGGCCAGGGGCGACCAGGAAGTCAGGGAAAGAGTTGTTACAGTTATCGGTTAGACCGAGTTCATCCACCCAAGTTACTCGCGGAAGAGCGCCGGCGAATCGGCCGGGGTCATGCGGGTGTGATAGAGCCGCTCCTCTTCTTCGTCTCGACGGACGTTGGTCCGCAGGCGAATCACGTCCCGTTCCTCCGACAGCATTAAGATCCGCTCGTGCTGCCTGAAGAAGCCCCAGATGGCGGAGGAACTTCCTCAAATCTCCTTCCGCGCCTCAATCGACGCGGTGAGGTAGCGGTTCTCTCCGAAGTCAAAGTTGACGAGCGTGTGGGCGATCCACGGGGACCCCCAATGGGAGACGAACAGATCGATACAGCGGAGGTCCCCGATCTTCACTCGGCGGTCTTGCCCCAGGCGAAGTTGCGGATGTTGTTCGGCCCACGCGACTTGAGCGACATCCGGCTGCCATTGGCGATCGTCCGATGGAATCCGTGTGACCCACCCGCCCGCCGCCAAAAACGGAATCACCGCTCCCAGTTGCCAGGCGCTGCGCGTCGCCGGGGAGCGGCCACCTTATGACTCAGTTTCGGCCGCAACGGCTCGAGATCATCCAGGCTGTCGACGGCCACCTGCAGGCGACCAACCAGCTTCGCCGCCTGATCTTTCATGGGCGCTTTGAACATTGCCCGGATGGAGGCGTCCAGTGCGAAGAGCTTGCCGTAGAACAACATCACCATCGGCTGCGCGAAGTCCTCAATGGCGTCGAAACTATTCCGGATGAATTGCTTTTCTTCGCCCGTCACTCGATCGTTGCTCCTGCCTTCTCACCCAGTTTCTGAAAGTATTGATAGTCTTTTTCAAAATGCCCCTGGCAACCCGATTTCCCGCGCACCAACTGCCACGCCGCCTCGATCTCGGCGGCGCGCGAGATGACCTAAGGGCGGGACGGCCCAGGGCCCGCAAGCGCGATGTCGAACTCTGCCGGCGCCGTCTTCGCCCTGGTGAAATTGGCGAGAAAGGTGCCCGGCTTCTCGTGCACGACGAGTTCGCCAAGCTCGGTCTCCACCGCCGAAGTAGGCGCTCCAGTCTGGCCATCATGAATACGGATGCGAGCCAGCGTGTCCCGCACCAGACGAACGTCGCCTTGCTGCATTTTGACCACTTCGCGCCTATGGGGAAGCGATTGGCGCCAAACGCCCCCGCCCGCCGCAGCCTTGTCGTTGTCCCGCAGCGCATCGCCCTACTGCCGCAAGCTGTAAGCGTAGTTGAGCCGGATGAAGTTGTCGCGCTTGTCGGCCATCAGCGCCTTTTCCAGAAGCTCGATGGATTCGCGGAACCGTAGTATTTGGGCGGGACCGTCCGTGACCACCGCCACCCGCATCCGCGCGATGCCGAGGTCGCCAAGAGCCCGCTTATCGTCCGGATCAACCGCCACCAGCTTTTCGGCTATCACCGCCATTTGCTGGTACGCCGCGGCGGCCTTGTCTCGATTCCCGAGGCGGGGAAGCGGCGGGCTACGTTTCACATCGCCACCATGGTTCCAGGCCAGCATCAATTCGTGCTCGGTGCGCTTATCGTTCGGATCCTTCTCCACCGCTTCGGGAAGGGCGATCACCCCCTTCGTCGGCCTGCCCCTTGCCGAGTGAGCGCCATGCCGAGGCCCGCAGATGCCGCGGCCATGGACGTTTTTCATTCGAAGTTGTCCGGCTCGACCAAGGCCAGCGAGCAGGGCGAGCACCTTGCGGTCGCCGCCTTCGCGATCCCCCGCGGCATCACCCAGTTCCTGCGCGCGGATGTAGCTTTTCTCCGCACCCTGGGCGTCCCCCTGATTGGACCCGAAGGCCCAGCGCTGCGAGATCGCGGGCAAGGGAGGGGTCGGACTTGGCGTCCGCCCAAAGGCGCTCCAGGTATTTAAGGCCGGTCGCGAACGGCGTCGAGAACATCGAACACGAACGGATTGGCGAGTTGGCAGGCCCCTTGCAAGCGGCTCTCGGCCAAGCGGCGCTGGCGTTCCGCGTAGAGAAGACCGACCGAGAGCAGGGCGACGACGAGCGAGGTGGCGACCACCAAGCGTTGGCGTCGGTCGACAAACTTTCGGGTGCGATACCAAATCGAATCGGACGCCGCGACGACCGGGCGGTTATCGAGATAGCGGCGGATCGGTTCCTTGGCCATGGCACGCTCGAGCTCGCGGGGGGTGTACTTGCCCATGCGGTGGGCGTGGACGCCGGTGAGCCGTTCGGAAAACAGCGCGCTCTGCGAGTACGTATCGCGGGCAACCGGAATAGGCTCACCGCGAACCTGCTCCGGCCTGGCGCAGTCCGGGGTCATCATCCCCATGCCATGGGTCATGGTGTCGGCGGGTTCCAGGGGGTCCGTCATCAGCAGCTCGCAGATGCCGAAATCGAAGAGCCGAGCGATATCGGGATGTTCGAGGCTGGCGAGGACCTGACGTTCGCGCTTGGATCGCGCGAGCAGGAAGTCGATGTCCATACCCCGGGGTGACGAGCTTGATGGCGACGGCTTTGTCGTAGACCTCGTCGGTGCGCTTGGCCACATAGACGGGACCCAGGCCGCCACTACCGAGTTCGCGGAGAAGCTCATAGGCGCCGACGAAACGGGCCGGGGGTTTCGTGTCCAGATCGATGACCGCGCTCTTGACGCTGCCGGCGAGGTTGGCGTCGCTGGCGAGCAAGCCGATCACCTGCTCGGCAAGGAACGCTTCGCGATTGGTGTCGGGTTCGTCGAGGCGCTCTCCGTCATATTCTTTCGCAGCCACGCTTCGGTAAAACGTTGTCCCCGACCGACGCTGGCGACGGAAATATTGAGCGCCTGAGCCGTCTCTTGGATGCTCATGCCGCCGCCGAGGTAGCGGAGTTCGATAACCTGGGCCCTCCGTCCATCGAAAGCGGCGAGCCCGCCGAGGGCGTGATCGACGAGGATTTGGCGCAGGCGATGGGCGACGAGACGGCGTAGCTCGTCGTAGATGAGCGGGCTGAGAAGGTCGAAAGCGGCTTTGTCGCCGGACTCCCACCGCGCGAGAAGTAGCGTAACCTGTCCTGTACCCGGCATTGGCCCTTGGTTATAGTAAAGACTTCAGCTCGTTTGGTTGATTACAATACGAAGGTGAAGCTACCGGCCCGAATTAACAAATACGAACTCGAACACTTCCTGGGTGGCGGTATGTCCGAGGTTTATCGGGCACTCGATACGGTTTTGGGTCGAACGGTAGCAGTAAAGCTCTTGACGACGCAGACGGCGCAGAACGAAGAAACGCGGGCGCGGTTCTTGCTGGAAGCGAAGGTGTCGAGCTCGGTGGTGCATGAAAACATCATCACCACTTATGACTACGGCGAAGAGGACGGTATTCCGTTCCTGGTGCTGGAATATCTGACGGGGCAGAACCTGAAAGAGGCCCTGGCGGCTGAGCCGGAAATGAAGTTAAAGAAGCGAGTCTCAATTGCCTTGCAGATAGCCAAGGCTCTGGAGTACGTTCATTCGCGGAAGTTCGTCCATCGGGACGTGAAGCCGGACAACATCCACATCGATGCGCAGGGTCGCGTGAAATTGATGGACTTCGGAATCGTGAAGACCGAGGAAGTGGCGTTGACGCAGGTCGGGTTTGCGTTGGGTACGCCGCACTACGTCGCTCCGGAGTTGATTCAGGGCTTGCCGGTTACCTCGCTCGTGGACGTGTACTCGTTTGGTGTCTTGCTGTATGAAGTGCTGACGGGGCGCAAAGCGATCCAAGCGGATACCGTGGAACGAATTTTCTTCCTGATCTTGCACGAGCCGATTCCGATGGAGCCGATGACGGAAGCCGGCATTCCGGAAGCGCTGCAGGTGATCGTGCGGGGGAGCACAATGCGAGATCCGGCCAAACGAACCCAGAGTATGGCCGAGGTGGCGGCGGCGTTAGAAGATTGGATGGACGAGAATCCGACGCAGAAGGCCGCGCTACCCAACAAACGACGCGTTCACTTGAACAGTCGAATGCTGGCCGGAGGGGTGGCGGTGGCGGCGCTGTGCGCGTTGGGTTTAGGCTATCTTCTGATTAACCGCGGGAAAGCCATCGCCCGGTCGAGCGACCCGCAGCGGATCGAGGATCCTGCCGGGGACATGGTAACGGTCCCCGAGGGTGAGTTTCGGTTTGGGGTAGAGGGCAAGCTCGTTCGGTTACCGGCGTTTTATCTGGATGTCGTCGAGGTGACCAACGAGCGATACGAGGAGTTCTGCCAAGTCACGAAGCGGTCGCTGCCGACGAATTTCCCCCGGGGGCAACCGGGGCGCCCGGTGGTGAACGTCACGATTGCGGACGCGCAGGCGTTTGCGGCTTGGGCGAAAAAGCGGCTGCCGACCGAGCAGGAATGGGAACGGGCGGCACGGGGCAGCGACGGGCGGCGGTTTCCATGGGGCGAGGAGCCCAAGCGGGAGTGGGCGAACGTCGACGATAACCCGGACGATAGCTGGCATAATTTGGTCTCCGTCGAGGCGTATCGGAATGGCCGCAGCCCCGTGGGGGCGCTGCAAATGATCGGCAACGCCAAAGAGTTCACGGCCGATCGCACCACGCCCACGGCGCTCGCCATCCGGAGCCATGCGGTGGACGAATCAGTCTGGTACGCCGTAAAGGGCGGCTCGTTCAAAAGCAAGCTGGCCGAGTCGGTAGCGTTTGCCGTGGAGCCAGTTCCCGCCAGTTACTCCGGTCCGGACTTAGGCTTTCGCTGCGCCCGGGATCGCTAAACTTTCTTCGGGTCCGGATGCTGCCAGGGCTTCCGATAGGCCCGTGTCAAGAGCTTCGTCGCCTCACTATCCCCGGTCACGACGTGCTGCACGGGATCGTACCGCAGCGTCCGCCCCGTCTTCATCGCCAGATTGGCCAGGATGCAACTTGCCGACGAGATGAACCCCTGCTCGATATCCGCCACCGGCTTGCTCCGTTTCTCAATCGCCGCCAGCCAGTCCTTCATGTGCCCGCGAATCGCCGGGGCCACGTGCCGCTCCAAATCTTTCTCGGTCTTATCGATCGGATACTCTTCGAGCTCCATCTTCACATCCCGATGGATCGACTTCTGCCCCTTATCGAGCGGCTCAAAATCGTAGCTCATCACGCTCGTCTTCAGCGTTCCCTTTTCGCCATAGAAGGTCGCCCCCCACGGATATTTCGGGTCCGGCGGATGGCCCCAGCTCCGATGCGTCCAGATCACCTTCACCTCGCCAAAATCAAAGGTCGCTTCCTGCGTATCCGGGATGTTCGCTACGCTCCCCGGGTCAATCAGGATCCCCCCCGTCGACGAGATTTTCACGGGCCAGCCTAGATCCATCATCCACCGCACCATATCTAACATATGGACGCACATGTCGCCCATGATGCCGTTGCCGTATTCTTCGAACGCCCGCCACCGCCGCGGATGCTGCAACCCGTTCCATGGCCGCATTGGTGCCGGGCCTGTCCACATCTCGTAATCGAGCTCGCTCGGCACCGCCGGAGTCGCCGGCCGGTCCTTCGCCCGCATGTGGTAGTAACAGTACACCTCCACATACGCGATCTTCCCCAACTTACCCGTTTTGATGATCTCGTCCCGCGCCTCTATCAAGTGCGGCGTACTGCGCCTCTGCGTCCCGATCTGCACCACCCGTTTGTACTTCCGCGCCGCGTTCAACATCGCTAACCCTTCGGTCACGTCCACCGACACCGGCTTCTGGCAGTAAATATCGACGCCGGACTTACAAGCCTCAAGGAAGGGAAGCGCATGCCAATGGTCCGGCGTCCCAATCAGTAACATGTCCAGATCACCCTCTCGTAGCATCTCCTGATAATTGGCGTAGGTGCGCGGACGCTTCTTCGATACCTGCCGCTGCGCCACCATGTCGGCACAGTTACTCAGCATGGTCTTATCGACGTCGCACAACGACACAACCTCCACCGGGGCCACCTGAATCAGCCGGAACAGGTCGCTCTTGCCGTACCACCCGGTACCGATAAGCCCCACTCGCTTCGGCTTCTCCTGCCCATACGCAGCCAACGCACCCGCGCTCAAACTAAGGAACCGTCGACGATCCATGCTAAGAAGTATAAACTCAGGAACATGCGGTGTCTTGCCTTTCTGTTCACAGCCTCCCTTTTTGCCAAACCCGTCGAGTTCACGCGCGACGTCCGGCCCATCCTCTCCGACGCCTGCTTCCAGTGCCATGGGCCCGATGATTCGTCGCGCATGGCCAAGCTTCGGCTCGATACGAAAGAAGGCGCGTTCGCCAAAGCCATCGTCCCCGGCAAATCCGCCGACAGCCCGCTGATCAAGCGCATCACCCACGCCAACAAGGCCCTCCACATGCCGCCGTTGACGGCGAAGGTTCAGCTCACCGAACCCCAGGTCGCCACGCTGAAGCAGTGGATCGACGAAGGCGCCAAATGGGAAGAGCACTGGGCTTACGCCAGGCCCGTTAAACCCGCCGCGACTTCGATCGACGCCGTTGTTTTGGCCCGGCTCGCTAAAGAAGGCTTGAAGCCCAGCCCCCTCGCCGACAAAGCCACCTTACTCCGCCGCGCCACCCTCGACCTTACGGGCCTGCCGCCCACCCCCGCCGAACTCGATGCCTTCCTCGCCGACAAGTCGCCACAGGCCTATGAGAAGGTCGTCGACCGCCTCTTCGCCAACCCCCACTACGGCGAAAAGCAGGCCATGCATTGGCTTGACCTCGCCCGCTATGCCGATACCCACGGCTATCACATCGACTCCCACCGCGACATGTACCCCTGGCGCGACTGGCTAATCGGCGCGTTCAACAAGAATATGCGCTACGACCAGTTCACCATCTGGCAACTCGCCGGTGACCTGCTGCCCAACGCGACCCGCGAGCAAAAAGTCGCCTCCGGCTTCAACCGCAACCACGTCATCAACTATGAAGGCGGCGCCATTCCGGAGGAGTACCAGACCGAGTACGTCATCGACCGCCTCGAAGCCACCACCACCACTTGGCTCGGCCTCACCGTCGGCTGCGCCCGCTGCCACGATCACAAGTACGACCCGATCAAGCAGAAGGATTTCTACCAGTTCTTCGCCTTCTTCAATAACGTCGCCGAAAAGGGTCTCGACGGCCAAAAGGGCAACGCCGCTCCGTTCTTAGCTCTGCCCACGGAAACCCAATCCGGACTCCTGAAGGAGATCAACGAGGCGGTCGCCACCCGCGAAAAGCAACTCGAAGCGGCGAAAATCCCGGACCAACTCAAAGCCTGGGAAGCGTCGAAGACGTTCGCCGAACCGTCCCGCCAAGGCCTGCTCGCCCACTACGAGTTCGAAGGCAACATGCTCGAATCCACCGGCACCTATCGCCACGGCCGCTACCTCGGCCTGCCCCCGACGCCGCGCGACGGCCCCGTCGGCCAGGCCGCAACGTTCGATTCCACCTCCCTCGCCGAGGCCCCGGCCTCGCATGACTTCGACTCCACCAAGCCGTTCTCCATCGCTTACTGGTTCCGCGGCGGCAACAACATCGAGCCGCTGACA
>CANNLB010000095.1 GCA_947505565.1 Acidobacteriota bacterium
TGGTAGTTTCCGAAGGCGTTTGTCCGGGTGTCTGCACTCCCTTCGGCACTCGCCAAGAATTGACGAGCCGTGCTCGCCAAAACCTTACCACCAACCGGCCCCGACTGCTCTGCCTCTCCGGCGACCATGGGCTTGTGGCGCTCGGCTTGGCCGCGCGGGCAAAACGTCGGTGCCTAAACCTATTGAACGATATACGCGCCTGCGGCACGGTTGAACGATACACGCGCCTGCGGCACGGTTGAACGATATACGCGCCTGCGGCACGGTTGATGAAGATCCCGCCCGTCGGCATGCCACGCGGCATGATCAGTTTGTGATCTGGTCAAGTCTATTCGAGCAGAGGTGGTCAATTTCTGGGGAGCGCCGAGGCCGTGCGGCGTCAACTTGCCGCGCTCGGCGAAGAAAACTCGATCCTGGGAGAGTACTTTTCGCAGACCGCCTATATGGCGATCGAACTGTTTGGGCACGATTCCGATTGGATGCGGGCACTCGAAGAGCTAACGCCCGCCCCGGCTACGAAGGCCGCGAGTGCTGGTAAGTCCTAAGCATCAACAAGGCGGCCATGCTCCAGGCCTGCGCTGGTGCGCCGCATGGGTTGTGGGGGGGATCCCCGTCGTAGATTTCGGCGATCTGACTGAGGCAACCGCGCGCCAATTCGCTCTCCAGTTCGGGGAAGGGAAATGGCTCGCAGAATTCGCGTTCCCACGCCAAGGCGAATGGCGCAGCGAGCCATGGCCAGACCGTTCCTTGATGATAAGCCGCATCCCGCTCGGCCGGCGTACCCTGATAGCGCCCCTGATAGGCCGGATCCTGCGGTGAGAGTGTGCGTAGTCCGAAAGGAGTGACCAAGTGCAGCCGGACGGTCAATAGCAGTTCCCGTCGCCGGGCCGGTTCGAGCAGCGAATGAGTCAGCGACACAGCCAGAATTTGATTTGGACGGATTTCGGATGATCCGGGGCAGTCCAGCAGGCACATACCACCGTCACTCCAGTAGGTTGACACGAAGCTGCGACCGACCCAGTCGGCGAGGCCCGCATACTTCATGCGTCGCCCGTCATCACCCAGGCGCTCCGCCCATCCGGCCATGAGGCGCAGCGCGTTGTACCAAAGCGCATTGACCTCTACGGGCTTGCCGTGTCGCGGAGTCATCGGTCGGCCATCACTCCGGGCGTCCATCCACGTCAGTTGGGTTTGCTCGTTTCCGCAATAGAGGAGACCATCGGCTGGGTCCATTCCAATTTGGAAGAGGGTTCCGCGTTCGTGCCATTCGATGATCTCTCGGCCAATCGGGTAGAACACCGACTCTACCCATTCGGTCTCCCCCGCCGCCCACAGATGCTGAGCGGCCTCAAACGCCCAAAGCGTCGCGTCGGCGGTGTTGAACTCGGGCTCCTGTCCCGCGTCGCTGAATCGGTTCGGCAACAGGCCTTGGGATCGGTGCTGTAAGAATCCGGCGAAGATCTGTTTCGCCTCGGCCAAGCGTCCGGTTGCGATGAGCAGGCCCGGCATCGCGATGAAGGTATCGCGGCCCCAATCGGTAAACCACGGGTAGCCGGCCATCAACGTTAAACGCCCGTTCACGCGGCTTAAAAACACGTCCGCCCCGGAGAGTGTCCGCGCTGTTCCGACGGCTCCTAATGAGGCCGTGAATACGGCACCTGTTGAGCCGTGAAAGACCCCCGCGCACCACAAATCCTCGCGAAAGGGAAAGCCGCGGTCTAACTCTTCGAGGTATTCGATATCGTGATACCAAACGCCCACGGACTGCCATGCCGCACCGGTCATGGCGAACTCGAGTGGCGTATCCGGACCGGTGCCGAGGGAGTGGTAGCCGCGCGTGGCGGTGAACACGCGCACCCGCAGTGGGCAAGCCTCGCTCGCGTCATAGGTTAGCTGTACCCCGTCGGGGCTTTCGAGCAACGCTACGCGCTTTGTGATGGTCACTCCTTCGACCGTCCACGTCCACAGTGGCTCCGGGGTCGCCCAAAAGTTACTCAGTAACTCGAAGCCCCGCGGGGTGGCCAGGCCCGGATATTGGCAGGTGCCCAGCTCCACCCATCGGCCGGAAATGTACACTTCCTCTTCCACGCGCGGCAGGAGAACATGGCGCTCGCCGCCGTCTCCAAACGGCGCCACCAGCAGCCCGTGGTACCGCCGAGTGTTCGCCCCGGCTGCCGTGCCCATTGCGTAGGCACCCTGGCCATTGGTCGCTAACCATTCCACCCGCGAAGACTGCACATAGTCACGCAGCAAGTCTGTACTCAGTTGGCCCTTTGACATACTCTGCTTGTAGTATAGGTCCAATGGATTTTTCCGCCGATCACGTTTCCCCCGAACACGAAAAACTTCTTCTGCTCGGCAAGCACGCTGCGCATTTGATTCATGACTGGAACAACGTCCTGACGCTGCTGCAAGCGCAGTGCGCCGAACTTCCGCCGAGCGACGCGGCCACCGACCTTGTCGCGTCGGTCGACCAAGCCGCCGCGCTCCCTCGCCAACTGTTGAGCTACCTTCGCCAGTCACCGCCGGCCCGCACTCGCGTCTACCTGGACGAATGGTTGCCTTCGGTCGAATTCGCGCTTCGGCAACTGCTCGGCCGACGCTACCGATTCTATCCTGACTACTCTGCCCCGGCACTAGCCGTCTCGGTTGACGTCGCGCAACTGCGCAACGCTCTAATCAATCTGACCCTCAATGCCCGAGCCGCCCTCGGCGATTCTGGCCGCGTCCGCCTGGTCTCATCGCCCCACCCGAACGGTGTCGCGCTCGCGCTGCACGATAACGGCCACGGCTTCGACGACTCTACCCGCGCTCACCTCTTCGAGCCCTTCTTCACAACCCGGACCGACGCTCACCGCACCGGCCTCGGCCTAGCCAGCGTCAAAGCTTTTGTTGACACCCACGGCGGGTCTCTCTCGGTGGAGAGCCAACCGAACGAAGGCACCGTATTCACTTTGGTTTTACCGCTGGCTCCTTAGCGCAACTCCAGCGGCATGACGGGTCCGCTCAGCTTCATCTCCCGTCCATCACCCGCCAGATCCACCACCAGTCGGCCGTCTTTTTGGGTGCTTCCTTTCCCCGTCCAAGTCAGGCCGCCGATCTCGATTTCGATGTTTTCGAGATCTATCTTCGGCCCGCTGCCTTCCACGCGAATTCCGAATTTTCCGCCGAAACGTCGCGACGCCGACTCTCCGAACTGAACTTGCTCTCCGCTGATGTCGCCTTTCGCTGTGCCCGTCCGGCCAATGTCTACACCCAAGCCGCGGGCCTCCGCGCTCCAACTGGCGTCCACTTTCCCGCCTTGCCAGTTCAGCCCCGTCGCTTTGCCCTGCCAAGTATAGGCCGGCTCGGCGCGCTCCAGATTGATGCCCAATTCGCCGCTGATCTCGCCTCCATTCCAACTGAAGCGCAGATCCCGCAAACCGACTTTTGAGGCATCCCACCGGAGGGCTGTCCGCACGTTGGCTAGAGTTTGCTCGCCCATTTCGAGCGACTCGATGCGCACGGATCCTTCGGCGCGGCGCGACGCCAGCCACTCGGGAACTCGATCTTCGCCGATCTGTAAGGTCCGGGCGACAAATCCACGCTCCCGTTGCAAGGCAGGGGCCAGCAGTCGTTCCAATTCACCGGCGTCAGCCCGGCCCAGCCGAACGTCAAAATGGTGGGGGCGGGCTTGGATCGGGTCGTAACGGTAGTCTCCTTCCCAACCGATCTTGCCTACCCGCGCCTTCACTCCCTTCGCCGCTAACCGATGGCCATTTAGCTCGACGGTCGCCTGCTGCAACTCCAAAGCTTCGGCCAACTCCGGTATCGAAACCCGCGTCTCAGATAGCGTAAAGAGCCCCGTCCAGTCCGGTGGCGCATCCTCCAATCGATGAACCAGCAACCGGCCCCGGATCTGGCCTCCTCGCAACTCGCTCAGGAGCGGCGGCTTTTCACCTGCCATGGCGACCAACATCTGAACCTGTTCAATGCTCAGCGGCTTGGGATTTAAGCGTGCCTCGGCCTCGCGAGTTCTCCAGTTCCACTCGTACTCCATCGAGGCTACGCCCTTGGTCCCGAACTCCATCACCGGTGCCTGCATTTTCAGCTTTCCGTCCGCCAACTCGACCGGGATGACTGGGGACTTCAGCACGGCCTCACCGTTGTCGACCAGCGCGAACGAATCCACCGTTAGCTTCCCCTCCGCCGCTCGGTCCTGGGACATCCGCACCGATCCGCTCAGTGCGCCCTCGACGCGCAAGTTCTTAAACCGATCTCCCTCCGGCCGGAGCCACCCGACCGCCAAGGCCAGTGGCATCTGCTCTGGTTGCAGTTCGACACGCCACTGGGGGGTTGACAAATAAGCACTCAACTCGACCTCGGCTCGGAACGGCAGCGCGCCATCTTTGGGAGCCTCGGTGGCCACGCGGAGCTTTTGCCCCGTTAGGTTCCAGGTGCCCTTGTATCCTAGCCTCCATTGGCTGGGTCGCGGCGGTTGGCTCCAGTAATGTAGATCGTTCAAGTCCAATCGACCGCTGAGTTCGATGGCCGAAAGCGGACCAGCTAACCGACCCCGCGATTCCACCATCCCGTGTAGGCCAAGATCGCGGCTCGCGAGTAGCTTGGCTAACTCCTCTATCGCCGAGGGCTCCAACTGGTAGTCCATCTCTAAGCGCGGTTCGGTCCCTTCCGGGCGGAGCCAACGGCCACGTCCGGAGAAGCGTCCGAAGCCTTGCGCGGTGCGGTCCGTGCGGGCCGGTTCCCCACGAAACCAGAGATCAAACGCGCGTTCTCCGCTTTCGGCGGAGAAATCGAGATCCGTGTTTGTGAAATAGTACGCCGACTTGGTTCCCGCGATCTTGAAATTCAATCGCCCACTGCGCACTTCTAAATCGGGCAATACGACCCCGGTGGCTTGTGAGGAACTTCGTAAGAGCGCCTGGACGTTCCAAACACCGTCTACGGTCTGCATCAGGTTCACGCTGGGTTCTTCGAGGCGCAGCGAGGAAACTTCCAAGCTGCCGCGCAGGAGAGGCCATAGACGCAGGCGGACGACGAGTGAGGTGACGTAAGCGAGCGGCTCGGCTGATACAGTGGGGTCTTCATGGATGACGACGTCGCTCAGGGTGAACCCGGGGCCGGTCAGCAGGTGCATGTGGACCTCGCCCACTTCCACCTTGCGTTGGAGCGCTCGCTCTAAACTCGTCGTGATTGCGGGGGCAAAACGGTCCGCCTTCAAAAATGGTGCCGCAAGGGGCAGCCCAAGTAGAATCCCGAGGGCAATCCACCAAGCTCGCTTCTTCATAGTTCCGCTACCACCATGCGATATGCTTCGGGGTCATCCACATCTCGCAATATGCCTGGATCGGCACAGGGAAACCACCCTGGTTCCAAGGTCCGCAGCAGGTCCTTCGGGTTCGCAGTGGGCGGCAACGCCAGCAGTCCGTGGACGGTCTCGGCACTGATAATGGTCGGATGGCCCCGTCGTCCGTCGAATTGGGGATTGAACACTGGCTGGCCCCGATAGGCGGCGACCAAGCCTTGAACCGTTTCCTCCCGCACGTGACCAAAATCCACCGGCGTGAACATGACCGGCCCGGACGCTCCGGATATGCCAATTTGGAGGGAACTCAACATACCTCGCTCCGGATCCGGATTCACGACCACCCGGGCGCCGGGGACATGGATAGGTTCCCGCAGGACCACGGTTACCGGGGCCAACGCCCCTAAAACACGAACGAGCCGATGCAAGTAAGTCTCACCTTTCCAAAGCAATTGGGTCTTAGGGAAGCCCATTCGCCGGGACGCTCCCGCTGCTAACACTACCGCGGTCAGGTTCACCGGGCGAGCTCTTGAACCTTGTGAAGCCCGGTTGCCGTCTTTGAGAGCGCTTTCCAGCCCGAGTCAGGATTACGACGCACGGCGATCATCTCCGCGACCACGGAAATCGCGATCTCTTCAGGAGTAATCGCGCCAATGTCGAAGCCCATCGGAGCAAATAATCGCTCCAGCGCCGAGGCCGGAAACCCCACCTTGGCCAACTCCTCAATCACCCCGATCACCTTACGCTTGCTGCCGATCATGGCTAAGTACCGGGCGTTCGTTCCGGCCGCCCATTCGAGGACGCGCATATCATCCCGATGCCCTCGGGTGACGATGACGATGTAACTGGTATCGGTAACGACTAAGTTCGGAAACACTTCTTCGTACTCTGCCGCGATCACCTCGTCGGCTTCTGGAAAGCGCTCGCGGTTGGCGTAGTTTTCGCGATTATCGATCACAGAGACGGCGAATCCGGCCATGCCAGCCGCTTTGGCCAAACTCTTGGAGATGTGTCCGGCCCCGAAGATATAAGTACGCGGCTGGGGGACGATTGCTTCAATAAATACTTCCAACTGGCCTCCGCAAATCAAGCCGTTATCGTAAGCGGCGTCCTGTCCCAGAGAGAATTTCATCTGGCGGGGCTTTTCAGTCGCGATGACTTCTCGAGCGGCGTTCCACACTTCGGCCTCGACGCAACCGCCACCGATTGTTCCGGCCATCGAGCCGTCTTCCCGCACCAAGAGCTTTGCGCTTTCGTAGCTCGGAATCGACCCGTTCACCTGCACGATCGTCGCCAGGGCGCACTTTTGCCCCAGCTTTCGCAACCTTACGATTTCGTCAAATAAATCCACGTACCGAATTTTAACACTCTAAAGCTTTGGCCCTATAAATCCGATGTATTTCCTGAATGGGAAACGTCCACCTACCGAACCCGCAAGCCGCGAGCTACGAACTGGCGATGGCCAATCGCAAGCTCGTCACCATTGTCATGGGCATGACACTGATGATGGGGCTCATTGCCTGTTTATCGTACCTCGCCGGTCGGTCGGTTGCCGGCATCCGTGCCGAAAAGGCCCTGCCGGCTGTCATTCCGCCCCCCGTCATTGTGGATGCCCCCGTGGCCTCCATCCAACGCGCTAAACCGACGCCGACTCCGGGTTTCGTTGTGGCTCCGACTGGGTTGGCCGTCTCAGCGGCTCGGCTAGTTGGCCCCCAGCTTTATCTACAGGTGGCCGCCGGTTCGGAAGCCGATTTTGCTCCGCTCCAGTTGGAATTCGAAAAGGAGTCGCTGCCCCAACGCACGGTGCTGATCGACAACAAGTTTCGGCTCCTGGTCGGTCCGCTGCGCGATTTCGCCCACCGAGCGGAGATGGAAAGGAAACTCCGCGAGGCAGGTCGGCCATTTTTTCCCCGTCAGCTGTAGTCGGTTCTCCACTCCCGACGGTGTTCGATCGCAGTCCGCAGGCGTTTCCAATCTTCTTTGGCCACCCTTTCCGCTCCGTCCTTCCGCTGATCCAGGTAGTAATCGATCGACAATCCTTAGGGTGTACTCGTCTCGAGCCAGGCTCCTTTTCCGTCCCGGATAAATGGCCGCGTCCCACTGCCGGAGCATCCCAAAGCGGACAACGGGCGGGTTGCTGTCGTGTATGGTTTTGATGTTGGCTCCGGCCTCAATTCGGCTATGGAGGACTTGGGGAAACTCGCCCATGTCAATCAGAGGCGGCGGGCAGAGGCGGCGGGCAGAGGCGGCGGGCAGAGGCGGCGGGCAGAGGCGGCGGGCAGAGGCGGCGGGCAGAGGCGGCGGGCAGAGGCG
>CANNLB010000096.1 GCA_947505565.1 Acidobacteriota bacterium
ACACCGCAAGAGGCCTCGCCGCAACGCCTGCTGGCCGTCAACCTCGGCCATTGGAGCAATCGAAAGCGTTCATCACATAATCGACTGGAACTACGATGAGGATCGCAGCAAATCCGCACGGGCTTTGGCCCGGAGAATATCACGCGCCTGCGCCGCTTTGCCGTGGGCATCCTCAAATCATTTCAGAAACCCGCGCAATCCATCGCTGAGAGGATGCTTCCTATTCCGTGCGGCTTGGGGAACCTGACCTCCGAATTCGCCACCGGGAAGCCTTCGCCATCCTGCACGACGACGCGAAACGGCGATGGGCGAAACCGGCTTGCGACCCCGGCCTGGCCTTGGCCGCTCAGGATGGAAATGGTGGCGGGCGGAGGCATCGCCGCGCCGGCGGTCGATTTGACCGGAAATGGTCAGAGAATCGAGTACGGAGGCTAGTCAATCTAGGCCCCGCCATCGGCGTTCGACAGGACCCTGGCCCCGGTGGAGAACGTTACAGGCAGGCCGCTGAGCGGACGACCAAGGCAGTCGGTCACGCGGATAATCAAGGGCAAGGCATAGGAGCTCTCGGTATTGAAGACGTAGAGAAAAGCGGGGGTGCCGGTGATTGCGGGCGGGGCGGAGACGACCCGTCCCGTAGCGACGAAACCTTGACCGGCCGCGGGTGGATAGACGAGGCTGGAGTAGGCCTGCTGGGAGCTGGGACGAGAGAAGTAGAGAGACCGAGCGGAGGCGAATTCGCGCGAAGCGACGCCAGAAGTAACGTCCGGGCTAGCGGCGCCGGTTGTCTACAAGAGGTTGAAGCGGAGCGGAGCAACGGTGACTTCGTAGACGGCCTGCGTCTGGGCTGAGGAGGCATAGGCGCGGTTGACGGCGAGGGTAGTGCGGGCATTGGGCGTCAATATGAGGCGCCCAGGACTGCCGGGAACCGGTATTTCGCGGAGGAGTTGTCCGGTTCCTCCGTTGATCTCGTAGAGGCGGGACGGAGCGGAGACGTACACCAGCCCGGTGTGGCAAACGGCGACGGCGCTGGCTCCGGCGGCGAGCGAAAGGGAGGATAGGACGGTGTTTGTGGCGAGGTCGATGAAGAGGAGTTGGGTGGAGAGGACGTAGCCCAAACGTCCATCGGACGAGGCCGCGAGGTCGATGGGCGCGGCGACGGGAATCTTTGCCACGGCAGCGTCGGTGGTGGTATCGATGACGTGGAGGCCACTGGCTCCGACGATCAGGAGTCGACGGCGATCGGGCGCTAGGACCGCGGCCGTGGCGACGGAAAGGTTCAAGCGCTGAAGGGCGACGCCGGGGTTGTTGGCGGCAAGGACGAAGAGGGTGTCGGTGGCGGAGCGGACGATGGAGTAGTATTCGGTGCCCTCGGCGTTCTGGAAGAAAACGGCCGGGAAATTTCTCGTGTTTATCGCCGGGAGGGTGGTTAACGGCTCCTGCGTCGCTGGGGTGATCACCGAACTCGACGGCGGCAGGATGAAACGTTCCGGCTGCGCGAACAGAGACGAAGACAACCCAACGAGGAGCAAAAGGCGCACAAGATCACTGAGGCTTCGGGCGATTCTTAACGAACTGACGGGCCATTTCATCTTCGATCCGCTTCATCAGGCCATCCGGATAGGTTTTATTCGCTTTGAACAGATTCATATGATCCCGCTCGGGCACGATCTCACAAGCGTCCTCGGCACCCTTCGACTTCATGAAGACACAAAAGATCTTAGCAGCTTCTTCTAAGTGAAACGTATCCTGATCCCCGATCACCAGCCGAATCTTACCGCGTAGAAGGGGGCCCAACTCGGCCCAACGGGTTTGTACCTGATAACTGATATCGTACTTGCGCCAATACTCGGCGACGGCGGGGTCGATGACTCCCGATACTCGGTTAAACAATGGCATGGGGCGGCCATCGTCTCCTTTGGGGCTAAAGACCCATTCAAAAGACGTAAGTTGGCCGCCATGATCGCCACTGACCCGTTCCTGTAACGCAAAATCCTTAAATGTAACAATTTCTTTTCCGTTCATCCGGACGAGTGAGAGGGGCTGTCCGTCCTTGGTCAAGTAGGCGTTCTGACTGGAGCCGGGAGTAACATCGATCCCCGTAAAACTCTTGAAATCGATCGAGTCCGGCGCAGTGGGCCAAGTGCCGCCAAAGAACTTGGGATAAGCGACTTGCAGCCAGAGAGTGGACCAGCCGCCGGAGGAGTGGCCGGTGAGGAAACGGGCGTAGGGCCGGGGAATTAGCTTGTACTTCTTTTCTAGATACGGGATGAGATCCAGGGTCAGTGCCCCTCCCCAGGGTCCGTTGTTGGCGGAATCGGCGAAGACGTGGTGGCCGCCGGGGACGTTCGCGTTCAAATATACGTGCACCGCATTGAATTTGGTGACGGGTTTAGCGCGCCATGCTGCGGAATGGTCGCCTCCGAACCCGTGGACGTGATAGACAGTCGGGAACCGAACGCCGGGTTTGGCGAAGTTCTCTGGCAGGACGACGCCGGCCTGCATCCGAATGGGCCGACCGAAGAAGCGGCTGAGCTGGGGGCTTTCGAAGTCGACTAGCTTCACGGTATCGGTATCGACGAGCGCGGGGCGGGCTGGATTCTCTTTGGTGAGGGTGAGCTTGGGCTCAGTGGAGACAGCGCTGACAAAATCGCCGGGTCCGGCTCCGGCACGGGCGTAACTATGGTCGCGATCGAGAATGGCCATGTAGTACCACTCCCCGGCGGGTGCCTGCGAGAAGGGCAAGGGGAAGGCGATATCGTCGCTATCCAAGGTGACCGTGGCGCCAGGAGCCAAGTGTTCAATCTCCCTGGCCGCCATCCAGGTTTCGCCAGGGAGGAAGCCGGTGCGGATGGTGTCACCCTGCGGCTTACCCTTTTTCATGAGAATGATAAGACGACCGGAGGTGGCGGCGGGAGTGAGGGACGGGTCGAGCGTGACTTCGATGGAGGCTGCGGAGATTGCGAAGGGGAGCAGCAGAAAGAGGAGAGTTTTCATGGGATTTTAGGCGGACGGCTCTGAATCTGTCGGATGGCCGCGGCGGCGGCGCGTTGCACGGCGGTGGGGTATTTTTCGCTTTCGAACACGTGCAGGGCGTCAGAATCGACGGGAAGCCCAATGCGGCCCAGGGAGTCGAGCGCCGCGGTCTGCCAATGGTCGGCCAGAGAGACATCAGCGATACGCTGACCGGGCTTGAGCGCGTCGCCGCTTTGCACATAGCGTTTCAACAGTCGGCCGGGCCAAAGGGCCCCGAGCGGCGTACCGTTGGAGGTGCCGAGTTCGTCGCTCGTCTCGACGCTGGCCCCTTCAGCCAAACGCCATTGCATCTGGCCCGCTTCGGAGGCGAACAAGGTGACCGGCCGGAGGGAGGCGAGCAAGACCGACCGGGAGGCAATGGGTTCGTTCCGCTCCAGGGCGAGGGCGGCGTTGAGTCTCACCCAAGGCGAGATGTCCTCCAGTTGGCTCGTGGCGGGGGCCCAACGGGCAGCCACGGCGCGGACGGCGGGATCGGAGTAGCTGCGGAGAGCGAGCAGCCGAACGTGGGGGCCAGTGATTTGGCTCATCGCCCGCCGAATCCGATGCGGCGGCTGAGCAGGGTCAAGGAAGATATCCACCTGCCACGAGGTGAGCGGAAGGCCGGGAATTCGGGCGTCCCAGTACAACCAGACGGTGGCGGCCAGGAGAATGGGCAGAAGAATACGGAGGGCCAAGCTTGCAGCGTAGCACGTGGATTTGCCAAACTCAGGGGTTCCATGAAGCTGCTTTTCTTAATCGCGATGGTTTGCCTGCCGACGGCGGCGCAGACAGCGCTGCCTGCCGAGAAGTTAACGTATAAGGTGGAATGGCGCATGGTGAACGCCGGTACGGCCGTGGTGAGCACGAACACGACCCCGACAGGCACCTTTTTACAGATGCATCTGCATTCGTCGGGTCTGGTGTCGCGGCTGTTCAAGGTGAACAACAACTATACGGTGACGCTTAACGAGAATTTCTGCGCGCAATCTTCGAAGTTGCAAGCCGAGGAGGGAGGCAAGCGCCGAGAAACCACCGTCGAGTGGAAGGGGAATCGATCTCGGTATGAGGAGAAGGACCTGTTGAAGGGTGCCATGGCGCTGGAGCGGGAGCTGGACGTTTCGGCGTGTGTGCACGACATTCTCGGTGCCTTAACCGTGCTGCGGAAACAGACGGGGGAGATCGGGCAGGACATCCGACTCCCGGTCAGCGATGGTAAGAAGTTCGTCCAGGCCCGGATCCAGGCCCAGGAAAAGGAAAAGATCCGCACGCCGGCGGGGCAGTTCAATGCAATCCGTTACGAGGCGTTTCTTTTCAACGACGTGATCTACAAGCGCGAAGCACGGTTATTTGTGTGGATCTCGGACGATGCTCGTAGGTTGCCGGTGCAGATTCAGGTCCGCATGAAGTTCCACATCGGTACAGTGACGCTGCAATTAGATAAAGTAGAGCCATGAAATGGATTGGTCTGCTGCTGTGTTTCAGCACGGCGGCTTTTGCACAGAACCGGGCCCTATTGAGTGCGCCCGACGGATTGGCATTGGCAGAAAGGATCGTGCAGTTGACCGAAGCGACCTCGCTTACGGCACCGGGCCTCGTCCGCGCCGCGACGCCGATTCTCGAGAATTTGAAAGAGGACTTTAAGAACGTCCGGGTGGTGAACCGACTCTCTCTGAGCGTGACGCAAGCGCTGTTGACCGACGCCAAGGGTTACCTGGCGCTGGCTGACGGCGTGCGTAAACCGTTCCCGTTCCCGGAAGAGGGGCGCAAGCAGTTTGCCGAGCTGCGAGACGCCGTGAGCCGTTTGGAGAGCCACTTCCAGGCGCTGATTGAGTCGACCGAAGCGCAACTGCGGGGGGCAGACCGCGACAACCTGCGCCGCTACGCCGAGGCGAATGGAACCCAGGCGGGTCCCGTGTCGGGCAAACCGCGAGTGCTTTTTTATGGCGATTCGATTACGGACGGCTGGAGACTGAACGAGTATTTTCCCGAGCGGGACTACGTGAACCGCGGGATCAGCGCGCAGATTACGGGCGAGATGCTGGGGCGAATGCAGGCCGATGTGATCGCGCACCATCCGCAGGCGATGCTGATTCTGGCGGGCACGAACGATATCGCTCGCGGGGTGGCGGTGGGGACCATCCAGAACAACCTGACGATGATCGCCGACTTGTGTGAGTTTCACAAGATCAAGGTGATTCTGGCGAGCATTCTGCCGGTGAGCGATCACCACAAGGCCGTGAATCCGCGGTTTGAGATGACGAAGGGCCGCCCGCCGGCGGTGATTCGCGAACTGAACACCTGGATGGCGGCATTTGCGAAAAAGCGGGGATTCACCTACCTGAACTACTACGATTCAATGGTGGATTCCGGTGGTTTTTTGAAGGCCGAGTTGGCCGATGACGGGCTGCATCCGAACTCGGCGGGCTACCGGGTGATGGCTCCTTTGGCGCAGGTGGCCATTGATGAAACGGTGGTCGCAACGATATCGCAACAGAAGAGCGGGAAGAAACGTCAAAAGTGATTATGCGGTTACTTGTGTTTTTTCTGGCGATCGGGCTGGCAGCGCAGACGCGGCTTTCGGTAGAACAGTTGCGTGGATTCTTGAAGTCCTCAGTGGAGCTGCACCAGCCGGATAAGACGGTGGCGGCTTATCTGAAAAAGACCAAACTGACGAATAGGCTTTCGCCGCGGCAGTTTGAAGATTTCATTGCGATGGGCGTGGGGCCGATGACGGTGGAGGTGCTGCGGGACCTGATGATGGCGACGAAAGAACTGCCGGCGGCGACGCCGGTGGGCGCGCCCAAGCCTGCCCCGGTTTTCATTCCTCCGCCGGAAGCCGAAGAACAGAAGCGGGTGATCGCCGAGGCCCGGTCGTATGCGATGGGGTACTCCAAGGGACTGCCGGACTTTCTCTGTATGCAAGTCACGCGTCGCTACATTGATCCCTCAGGGCTCGGCTTTTTCGGGCAACTCGACGTCATCAACGCCCGCCTGAGTTACTTTGATCAGAAGGAAGACTACAAAGTAGTCAGCGTCAATGGCCGCAACGTGGATACGCCGATGCAGCGTCTGGGCGGGGCCACTTCGTCGGGGGAGTTCGGATCGATGATGAGACAGCTTTTCGAACCCGACACCATGGCGCGGTTCGAGTGGCTGCGCTGGGCGACTTTGCGGGGTAAGCGGAATCACGTGTTTCAGTATTATGTCGCGCAGCCGAATTCGCACTGGACGATTAACTATCAGGACAAGCAGCAAGTTACTCCCGGTTACCGCGGGCTGGTTTTCGTGGAGCGCGATACGCTGACCGTGACGCGCTTGACCCTGGACGCCGATATTCCGGCCGACTTTCCGGTGCAGGAGGCCCAGACCATTTTGGACTACGACATGACAGACATCAATGGCAAAGGGTTCATGCTGCCGCTGAAGGCCGAAGTGCGGATGCGGGAGGGCAAGCATTTAGTGAAAAACGAAGTGGAGTTCCGGATGTATCGCAAGTTCGGCACCGATTCGACCATCACGTTTGACACTCCGGATCCGTTGCCGGAGACGGCGACAAAAGAAACAGTACCGGTTAAGCCATGAATTTCAAAGCAGAGCTAGTGGCCTGTTTCGGCCAACCCGTGGCAGAGAATCCGACTGGGGTGATGCAGGAAGCGGCATTTGCGGCGGCGGGGCTCAAGTGGCGGTATCTGACGATTGAGGTAAGCCCGGAGGGCTTAGGCGACGCCGTACGTGGGGCCCGGGCGATGGGGTGGCAGGGGTTCAACTGCACGATTCCGCATAAAGTCGCGGTGATACCGTTCCTGGATGAGTTATCGCGGGAGGCACGGATCATCGGTGCGGTGAATACGGTGCGGCGCGAAGGAAATCGGCTGATCGGGGAGAACACGGACGGACGGGGGTTTATGCGCGGTCTGCGGCAGGACGCCGGCATGGACCCAAAAGGTAAGCGGGTGGCCCTGCTCGGGGCCGGGGGTGCGGCGAGGGCGATTGCGACGGAGTTGCTGCTGGCCGGGGTGGAGGATCTCGTGGTGGTCAACCGGTCGAGCGAGCGGGCGGCACCGATGGTGAACGATTTGAAGCCGCACGGGCCGATTCGGTTTGTCCCGTGGCGAGTGTCGTACGAGGTGTCTCCGGAGACGGATTTACTCGTGAACGCGACGTCGCTGGGGCTGTATCCGAACGTGGACTGGATGCCGGATGTCGACCTGAGCCGGGCCCGTTGTCTGGTGGCCGACGCCGTGTTTAATCCGCCGGTGACGAAGTTTTTAGCGGCGGCGCAGGCTCGGGGGCTGCGGACGCTGGATGGATTGACGATGCTCGTGTATCAGGGTGTGATTGGATTTGAGATGTGGACCGGGGCAAAACCGGACGAAGCGGTGATGAAGCAAACGCTGCTGGCAGCAATGGTAAAATCATAAAGCAATGGATTCGCGACGTAATTTTATCAGCAAGGTAGCGACCGGGCTAGCGAGCGGGGTTTCCGTACTCGGAGCCAACGACCGGGTTCGGGTGGGTATCATCGGGGCCGGGGCTCGCGGAATGGAGATCGTCCACGCCGCGATGGCGGCGCCAAACGTCGAGATG
>CANNLB010000097.1 GCA_947505565.1 Acidobacteriota bacterium
CTCGCCGGTGTGTACGCCAAGGCGCGTTGCGTCCTCGGGGTGGATCCACACGGGGTTGTTGTGCCCGATCTCGTAGAGCCACTTCGCGTTCGCCGAGCGCGTGTGGATCAGGTGCGGCAGCCGGAAGTTGGGCAGCAAGATCATCTCGCCCTTCGCGCGGTTGATCTCGCGCGGGTGCACGTGGCTGTCCAACGTCCACGGGACGGTGTGCTCCAGCTCGGGCCAACCCCAGTCGCGCAGCGTCGGGCTGAAGAACTCGAGCTTGCCGGACGGCGTGCCGAACCCTGCGCGGACGACGCCGTCCACCAGCACGCCGACGCGCGCGCCGGAGGCGTCGCTCACCAGGCCCTCTCTTTCCGGCCCCGTCGACCTCATCTCCGACTTCTCCTTCGGCAATAACCGCCGCGTCCGCACGGCCCAGTTCGTCGATAACTTCTCCTGGGTCGAAGGCAAACACAACCTCAAGTTTGGCGTCAACGTCCGCCTCCAACGTCAAAACGACGACCGCGGCACCGTTGGCGGCTTCAACGCCAACCCTAACGTCAACTTCTCCACAGCCCTCAACCCCGTCGACCCCCGCACCTTCGCCCTCCCTACCGACGTCAACCAGCAATTCGACCTCGGCACTCTCCAATCCCACACCAACTTCCTTCTGGGCCGCGTCGGCCAGCGCTCCCAGGGTTTCATCTCCCAGGGCGACAAGTTCGTAGCCGGGCGCTTCGACTTCGTCACCGACTACCCCGAGTACGATCTCTACGTCCAGGACAACCTTAAACTCTTCCGCAACTTCAGCGTCGACCTCGGCCTCCGCCTCGAAATGAAGCCGGCCCCCAGCAATTTCGATAACCGCATCCGCCGCCCCGACCAACTCTTCGTCAACGGCGCAGCCCCACAAAATACCGCCACCTGGGTCCCCGGTCAGCTCTTTAAGGACCGCATGAACAACTTTGGCCCCTCCATCGGCTTCGCCTGGGATCCGTTCGGCACCGGCAAAACCTCCATCCGCTCGAACTACCGCATCGCCTACGACCGCATGCCCACGTTCCTGCTTGCCTCCACCATCTTCCCGAATATGCCCGGAGAAACCTTCGGCCTCACCGATCAGCAGTACGGGATCAACGGCGGCCGCTTGGCCAACATGCCCGCCATCACGACCCCGACAGCCAACCCCCAATCGCTGTCGAGGCCCGCTCCCTTTGGTGCCGCCGGCGTCACCGTCGTCGATCCCAATCTGAAGATCCCCACCACCCACCAGTGGTCGCTCTCCCTCCAACACGAAGTCCTAAAAAACACAGTCGTCGAAGTCAGCTACATCGGCCGCCGCGGGTACAATCTCTTTGGAGCCTACAACGCCAACCAGTCCGACATCTTCCGTAACGGCTTCCTCCAAGGCTTCAACGAAATCAACATCGGCGGACAATCCGCCGCCATCAACCGCCTCCTCTCGGCAGACTCCCGCCTCCAGGCCGGAGAAACCCCTTCAACGATGATTCGTCGTCTGTTCCCCGGAGACCTCCGCACCGGCAACGTCGCCGGCTTGGCCTCCAGCTTCGCCACCCGCCTCCAAAACGGCCGCTCCGTCACCGACGTCTCCGACGCTGGCCCGTTCGCCTTCAACAATTTCCCGCAGTTCGGTAGCGTCATCACCCTCGACTCAAACGACTTCTCCACCTACCACGCCCTCGAACTCACCTTCGAACGGCGCCTGTCGAAGGGAGTCTACCTCAACGCCAACTACACTTGGTCCAAGTCGCTCGATACCCGTAGCTTCGACCCCGCTTTCACCACCGCCGCCTCGGGCAACGCCCAGCAGGCCTCCTCCACGCCCTTCGACATCAACAATCGCCGCGGCAACTACGGCATCTCCGACTTCAACCGCACCCACGTCTATAAAACAACCTGGTCTTACGAGTTGCCCTTCGGCCGCAACGGCATCTTCTTCAAAGAAGTCAACGCTATCGTCAACCGCATAGTCGGCGGCTGGCGAGTGTCCGGTATTTTAACCGCCTCCTCCGGTCGGCCCTTCACTGTCTACTCCGGTGCCAACGCCTTTTCAAACGCCGTCCAAACCACCGCCACCTGCATGGGTTGCACCTCCGACATGGGTAAAGCCTTCACCGATCCCAGTCAGGGCCTTATCTTCTACTTCAACGAAGCCGAACGCGCCAAGTTCAAGATCGATGGAGCCATCCCCGGCCAGCAAGGCAACACCCCGCGTAACTTCTTTACCGGCGACGGACTCTTTAACCTCGACTCGTCATTGCAGAAAGACATCACCACTCGCGAAGGCAAGAAACTCGAAATTCGCGCCGACGCCACCAACTTGACCAACACGCCCACTTTTGGTTTTCCCACCGCCACCGCCAATGCCGCCACCTTCGGCCGCATCCGGAACACGGTCGCCAGCTCCAGCCGCAAGATCCAACTCGGTCTTCGATTCTCGTTCTAAGCCACCAACCATGCAACTCGAGCTCTCGGTCCTCCCCCTACCGCCACAGACCGAGAGCTCGAACCATCGGCGCGGCCAACTCGGCAACCTCCTCTACCACCGCGATAAAGCCCTCTACGACGAACTCTTCGCCCCCGCCGCAGATACCGGCCCCAGCGGCCTCCAAGATCGCCCCCGCCCCTTCGTCCTCCGGCCCCGATCCATCCACGTCTTCAGTCCCTCCCTCGCCTCCCGTCTCGCTATGATTCTCCAATCCACCGTCCAAACTATCCGCAGGCCCCTCATCCCCCTGCCCGCCCAACGCCTCCGCATCGACTTCCTCACCCCCACCGAACTCAAACAGGCCGGCCAAATCCTCCACTCGCCCCACTTCCCCGCCCTCGCTGCCCGTGCCCGAGACCGCGTCCTCAGCATTCTTTCGCTTTACCAACACCAGCCCGCCACCAACGTCGACTTCCCCGCCCTGACCGCCCTCGCCGACCAAGTCCACCTCACCGCCAGCCAAATCCGATTCGTCCCCGGCGAAATCCGCCGCTCCGCCCGCAACCAAAACACCCATGGGCTCGGCGGTTTTACCGGCTGGGCCGAGTACTCCGGACCCCTCGACGAACTCCTCCCCTACCTCATCGCCGCCCAATGGACCGGCGTCGGCCGCCAAACCGTCTGGGGGAAAGGGGAGCTAAAAGCAACTGTGTTACCGTGTGAATAATGCGTTACCTCGCTGCTCTTCTTGCCCTCTCCTCTCTCCTCCTAGCCCAGGACGCTCCCAAGCCCGAGCCCCCCAAAACAGAGGCCCCAAGCCCACCCTCCCCAGTCGTCCCACCAGCGCCGAACCAGAAATCAAGCCCTACGACAAAGTGATCACCAAGGACGCCAAGTCCACCGCCGGCGTCTTCACCGTTCACCAGATCAAAGACAAGTTCTACTACGAAATCCCCAACTCCGAACTCGGCAAAGACTTCCTCTGGGTCCAGCAAATCGCCCGCACCACTCTCGGCGCCGGCTACGGCGGCCAAGCTCTCGGCAGCCGCGTCGTCCGCTGGGAACGACGCAATAAGAAAATCCTCCTCCGCGACGTCAACTACGACATCATCGCCGCCCCCTCCGTCCCCATCGCCAAAGCCGTCGCCGATTCGAACGTCAGCGCCATCCTCCAAGCCATCAACATCGAAGCCGAAAATAAGGAAAAACACTCCGTCGTTATAGAAGTAACTCGCCTCTTTAACGCCGAAGTCCCCGAACTCAGCGCTCGCACCCGCCTCCGCGCCCGCGGCTTTGACTCCTCCCGCAGCTTCCTCGACCGTGTCTCGGCCTTCCCCACCAACATCGAAGTCGAAGCCACCCACACTTACGTCGCCCCACCCGATGCCGGACCCGCTACGCCCGCCTCCCCCTTCGGCGGCGGCGGCATGCGCGGCAATAGCGCCACCGTCGTCCTCCACTACTCCATGGTGAAGCTCCCCGAAACGCCCATGATGCCCCGTCTCGTCGACGACCGCGTCGGCTACTTCAGCGTTCGCAAAACCGACTTCTCCCTCGACGAAGCCCGCGCCCCCAAACTCGCCTACCTCACCCGCTGGCGCCTAGAGAAAAAGGATCCCTCCGCCGCCGTCTCCGATCCCATCAAACCCATCATCTACTACGTCGATCCCGCCACCCCCGCCAAACTCGTCCCCTACATTAAAGCGGGCATCGAAGAATGGAAGGTGGCCTTCGAAGCCGCCGGCTTCCGCAACGCTATCCAAGCCCGCGAAGCCCCCAAAAACGACCCCACCTGGAGCGCCGAAGACGCCCGCTACTCCGTCGTCCGCTGGCTCCCCTCTGATACCGAAAACGCCATGGGGCCCCACATTCACGACCCCCGCTCCGGCGAAATCATCGAATCGGATATTCAGATGTATCACAACGTCATGAAGCTCGCGACCGCCTGGTACTTCATCCAGGTCGGCCCCCTCGATCCCCGCGCCGCCAAACTCCCCCTCCCCGACGATATCCTTGGCAAAATCGTTCAGTTCGTCGTCGCCCATGAAGTCGGCCACACCCTCGGCTTTCCCCACAACATGAAAGCCTCTTCTATGTACCCCGCCGAAAAGGTTCGCGACCGCGCCTGGGTTAAGAAAATGGGGCACACCCCGTCCATCATGGACTACTCCCGCTTTAACTACGTCGCCCAACCCGAAGACAAAATCGACGCCGACGACCTGATTCCCCACGTCGGTCCTTACGACGTCTGGGCCACCGTTTGGGGCTACAAACCCATTCCCGGCGCCAAGACTCCCGCCGAAGAAAAGCCCACGCTCGACGAATGGGCCCGCCAACAGGATCAGACCCCCTGGTTCCGCTTCATGACCGCCGGAGCCCGCGGTGCCGACCCTGGCGAAGTCACCGAAGCCGTCGGCGATGCCGACCCCGTGTACTCCACCGGACTCGGCGTCAAAAACCTCGAACGCGTCATGAAAATGCTCATCCCCGCCACCGAACAGAAGGGTGAGGAGTGGGGCGACCTTGAAGAAATGTACGGGCGCGTCCTAGGCCAGTTCACTCGCGAAATGAACCACGTCGCCGGCGTCGTCGGCGGCGTCGCCTCCCAACAGAAAAACGGCGGCCAGTCTGGCGTTCTCTTCACGACTATTCCCGTCGCCCGCCAGAAGAAGGCCGTTGCATTCCTGAACGCTCAGGTCTTCACAACTCCAACTTATTTCATCGACCCCGCCATCCTCCGCCGCATTGAACCCGATGGTGTCCTCACTCGCATCCGCGCCGTCCAAGGCTCCGTTCTCGATAGCCTCCTTTCCCCCGTCCGCATCCAGCGGATGACCGAACAGGAAACCATCGACGGCGAAAAAGCCTACAAGCCCCTCGACCTCCTCACCGATGTCCGTCGCGGCATCTTCACCGAACTCGCCACGCCCGCTCCGAAAATCGACGCCTATCGCCGCAACCTGCAACAGCTCTATCTCGACGCGATGCACTCCCGCATCAACGCCGGAGCCGCTCCCGCTAACCAGCGTTGGCTTTATCGCGGCGAACTCAAAGCGCTCAGCGCCGACATCACCCGCTCCCTTTCCCGCGTCGCCGACCGCGCCAGCAACATGTTCCTCACCGAAATGAAGGAACAAATTGCCCGCATTCTCGACCCCAAATTCGCTACTCCCGCTCCCTCGCTACTCTCCTTGCCCACCCGCCGGGGCCTGGACCCCAACATTCTGGAATCCTGTTGGCAACAGTTAACTATCTCGCGAGACGGGATCAAGCTACAATAGGGGCTCTTACCCATGCATCGTCTGCCGCTGCTCATCACCCTCATCGCCGCCGCCCTGGTCTCCGCCGGCTGCAAAAAAACTCCTCCGGCCAACATCTCTGCTACGGTCAACGATCGCGCCATCACTTTCGCTGACCTCGAAAAGCAGTTTGGCATGCAGTTCCCGCCCCAACCTGGTCAAACCGAAAACGATGACCAGACCATGATCAACAAGCTCGAAGTGCTCCGCAGCATGATCGACCAGGAGATCATGATGCAGCGCGCCGAGAAGAACGGCCTCCTCGCCCAGCAAGCCGACGTCGATGCCGACTTCGCCAAACTCAAGGGCGGCTTCACCGAGGAAGAGTTCAAGAAACGGCTCGAAGAAAAAAAGATGACCGCCGAGGACTTGAAGTCCGACATCCGCAAAAAGTTGAGCATCGAAAAGCTGATCACGAAAGAGATCACCTCGAAAATCAACATCACCGACAAGGACGTCAGCGACTTCTACGGCTCGAACAAACAGAACTTCAATCTCGCCGAACCCCAAGTCCACTTAGCCCAGATATTGACCACCCCGGTCGCCGACGCCAGCATCCGGAATCTCAAGAACGATAAAGCCCAGAACGACGACCAGGCAAAGCGTAAAATGCAGCAGATTTCCGACCGCCTCCGCGCTGGCGAGGACTTCTCCATGCTCGCCCAGAACTACTCGGAAGATCCCGGTTCCTCCGCCAACGGTGGCGACCTCGGCTTCGTCTCCGAGTCCGCTCTCGAAAAAGCGAATATCGACCTCCGCAGGCTCGTCAGCCAAATGCAGCCCGGCCAAATCTCCCCCGTCATCAAGACCGGAGAAGGCTACCGCATCTTGAAACTCCTGTCGAAAGAGCCCGCCGGCCAGCGCGAACTCAGCGACCCCCGCGTCCAACAGACCATCCGCGAAACCCTCATGAACCGCAAGGATCAGCTCTTCCGCTCCGCGTTCCTGGAAGCAGTGCGCAACGAAGCCCACGTTGAAAACTACCTCGCTCGCGTCGTCGGCCAACTCGATCCCAAAAAGTAGTTAGCTCACCGACCGACGCTCGCTCCCGGAAGCTCCCCCAGCGAAAGCGCCATCAGACTCGTCTGAAAGTTCACCCAAAAGTACGGCCCGGGGAGCCGCAAGCGTTTCAAAGCCGAACAACCGTTCATACGTGTTCGCATGCTTCTCACGCGGGCACGCCACCACCAACGTAGCAGGATGGAGTTCCCCTAACGCCGCCCAATGGGCGATCACACGGTAAAAGCGATTCTGCCGCGCCAGTTTCCCAAATCACAAACGGCTCGCCTCTACGAATCGCGATCGCGCAGTTTCCTCGAACGCCGGAAGGTCGCCAAAAACCGATCGCGATGGACACTCGGTCCATCCCCTCTCCCGCGCCATCAAACTCACGAGCACCGTCGCCCCGCCGTCATAAAAGCTAAAGTGGTTCAGCGACTCGTCGTAACAATCGCAAAAGCCCGCATCCGGCGCGGTTGGAATCGCCCCGCCCTGGTGGTAACACGCGGACCGCAGACGGTAGACCCTCGCCCGCGCGTCCAAAGCTTGAGTCATCACCCAGTAGGTTTCCATTTTAAAACTCCTCTGTCTCCCTCAGCGCAGGACGCGCGAAGATTCGGCCAAACGCCACCCCAAAAATTCCCGTACACTCAGGAGATTCTCTTGCAACCTTTCCTCGCCTCCCTCCTCGCCGTCTCGGCCCTCTTCGCCGCGGCCCCCACCATCCCTTGCGACAGCCTCGCCGCCAAGGCGTTCGGCAAGGAGGTCACTCTCCACTCCGCCGCCCTCGTCCCGGCGACAGACAAACTCCCCGCCCACTGTGACGTCCGCGGGG
>CANNLB010000098.1 GCA_947505565.1 Acidobacteriota bacterium
AGTTGTTCCAGGTGTAGGCGATGAAATCGTCTTCGGTGCGGGGCTTCTTGGCGGGGTCGTCGTTGAAGATGAGAGGCTGATTGGGGACCATGCGGAGTTCTGTGACAACGGCGCCGGTGTATTCGGCGATGGCGGTCATCATGGGGTCGACCGCGGTCCGGGGGCGGCCGTCATTGGCGCCGCCAGTGATCATGAGAAAGCCGATATTGGACTTGATTTCTTTGGGTTTGACGATGGTGACTCAGTGCTTCCACTGGCCACGGTTCATATCCTTTTCCTTCCAGGTCTGCGAGGTCATGTCGATGACGTAGCTGGTCGTGTTTTTGCCGGGAATCGTGCTGGAGAGCTTCCAGGTGTAGCTCGCGTCCGGGGCGGCGACGTAGCGGTCGAGGCCCGTTTGTTTGGGCGGGGCGGCGGCCAAAAGCAGGGGAATGAAAAGAAGAAGAACGAGACGCATATTGGAACAATCGTATCCTGATGAGTATGCGCAAGCTAGTTGTCATTCTGATTACAGCCTCGGCGTTGTGCGCGCAGGAGCGATTTGAGTTCTGGCCGGGGGCGACCTACGACCCCGCGGTGCCGACCTTTGAGAAGGTCTTAGGCTATGGCCCCGGGGGGAAACTGGCTTCGCATGCCGATGTTGTGAAGTACTTCGAAACGCTGTCGGTGGCTTCCGGCGGGCGGATGAAAGTGGTGGAATACGCCAAAAGCTGGGAGGGGCGGAAGCTCTTCTACGCCGTGATCGCCAGCGAAGCGAACCAGAAGAAGATGGCGGCTATTCAGGGAGACATCCAGAAACTGGCCGACCCACGGAAGACTTCCGACGCGGACGCCCAGCGGATTATGGCCGGGTTGCCGGCGGTGCGGGTGTCGTCGATGGCGCTCGCGGATTTCAGCAAGTTTGACGTGCTGATTTTGCCGGATGCGACGGGCGACTACGCGGCGGCGTTGGGGGCGGGAGCGATTCGGCGGTTGAAAGAATGGGTGGCGAACGGGGGGACGGTGATTGGGATTGAGGCCGGAGTTGAGTTCCTGGCTGATGCGCGCGTCGGCTTGCTGGCTACGGCGCGAGAGGCGATGGCGGTGGAGAAGAAGGTGGACCGGGCGAAGCCGGACGCCGGGGGGCGGGTTCCGGGGCAGGTATTGGCGGCGGAGGCCGATTACCTGAGGTCGATCGAGCCGGAGAACGATCAGTTGGATGCGGTGCAGGGGATTTTGGGTGTGGCGAAGACGGATCCTGACCACTGGCTGACGGCGGGGGTACCGGCAAAAGTGACAGCGCTGGTGCAGGGGCGGACGGTGTTCAGCCCGCTGAAGCTGAACGCCGGGACGAACGTGGCTTACTTCGAAGGGGCCGATAAGCTAGTGGCGAGCGGGTACATGTGGGAAGAGAGCCGGAAGCAGTTGGCGTACAAGCCGCTCGTGATGGTGCAGCGGGAAGGCCGGGGGCACGTGATTGGGTTCACGAACGATCCGAACTTCCGGGGCTACATGGACGGGATGAACATCTTCTTCCTGAACGCGGTTTTCCGCGGCGTGGCGCATTCGCGCTAATGATATTCTGGTGAGTTCGTAAGGAGCAGATATGGAAAAAGAACTTTCGCGCCGGGCACTGCTGGGCGCATTGGCGGCTGGTCCGGCGGTGTTGCCGGCACTGGGAGCGAACGAGAAGTTGAACGTCGGGTGGATCGGCACGGGCAGCCGTGGGATGCACGTGATGATGCAGATGTACACGGCGGTGCCGGATAGCGTCATTGTGACGGCGGTCTGTGACACCTTCGAAGGCAATAAGAACAAGGGTAAAGACCAAGTTCAAACGAAGGGCGGCAATACGCCGAAGACCTACGTCGACTACAAGGATGTGCTGGCGGATAAATCGATTGACGTTGTCTTTATCACGACGCCGGAGCATTTACACCACGCAATGGCGGTGGCGGCTTTGCGGGCCGGGAAGCATATTTATCTAGAGAAACCGCTGGCGCACACGATTGAAGAGGGCGCTGACATTGTCCGCGAGGCAAAGAAGGCCGGCAAGATTGTGCAGGTGGGAACGCAGAACCGGTCGAATTCGCTCTACATCAAGGCGAAAGAGATGGTGGCGAAGGGCATGATCGGCGAGGTTCACTACGTGCGGGCGTTCTGGTATCGGAACTCGCTGCCGGATAACCCGGCGTGGCGCTACGCGATTCCGACCGAAGCGGACGAGAAGAACACGGACTGGAAGAAGTTTTTGGGTACGGCGAAGAACCGAGCGTTCGATAAGCAGCGCTATTATCAGTGGCGGCTTTACTGGGACTATTCGGGCGGCATTTCGACCGACCTGCTCGTGCACCAGACGGATATCACGAACTTTGTTTGCGGGAAGACGGAGCCGCTGTCGTGTGCGGCGTCGGGCGGAATTTACCGTTGGGCCGAGGGCGCGGACGACCGGGAGGTGCCGGATACGCTGAGCGCGGTGTACGAGTACCCAGATAAGTTCCATATCAACTACTCGTGTTACTTCGGCAATGTGCAGTATGGCTACGGCGAGCAGTTCATGGGCAACGAAGGCACGATTGAAGTGACGAATCGGCAGCAGTTGAAGTTCTACACGGAAAAATTCGGAGGCAAGGCGCCGGCGAATGTGGCGGCGCGGCAGGAGTTCACCGACGATAAGCCGCAGAACGATCTGAAGGCCGTGCAGGCGCACGTGGCGGACTTGATCAACGCGATCAAGACTAACGGGAAAGTGATTGCTCCGGTGGAAGTGGGTCAACAGGCGGCCATTTCCGGTCATTTGGCGACGCTTTCGTACCGCAGTGGGAAGAAAGTGCTGTGGGATACGAAGACCCAGAAGCACCGGTTCGCATAATTAAGGAAACCAACTTGACACAGAATAATTCCGGTCGGATAGTATTTGCCGCGATCCTCGCAATTTTTGTTTATGGCGTGATCGCGGCGATGTTGGGTGTGTTGCTGGCGTCGTTTAAGTTGACGCCGGAGGAGAGTGGAAACATCGCTCTGGCGCAGGCGATCGGCATGATTATCGCTTCGTTGTCGGCTGGGCCGATTATTGATAAGCAGGGCAAGAAGATTGCCTTGGTGGCGGCGCTGGCGCTGATCGCGGTTTCGCTGTTTATGCTGCCGGGAACGGCGAGCTACAACGAGCGGGCTGGCTGGGTGTTTGTGCTTGGCTTGGGTGGCGGCATTCTGGTGACGGCGGCGAATGCGCTGGCCGGTGATGTGAATGAGGAGCGGCGGAGTTCGACGTTGAACTTTCTGAACCTCTTCTTCGGTTTGGGCGGAATGGCCACTCCGCTGATCGCGGCGAATCTTGTCAACAACAACGCGCAGATGCTGTGCTGGTTGGCTGCGGGATTGGCGGCGGTGACGTTTGTGGTGCATTTGACGACGCCGATGCCCGCGCCGAAGGGTGCTGGTGGGGCGATGTTTGAAGGTGCGGGCGCGATGCTGGGACGGCCAGCACTCTGGCTGCTGGCGGCGTTTCTGTTTCTTTATGTGGCGGCCGAGATCGGCGTTTGGAACTGGTTGGCGAAGTATCTGATCTCGCGTGGATTGACCGAGAACCAGGCGCAGAACATCGTCGGCAGCGGGTTTGCGTTCGGCATTCTGGTTGGCCGGGTGGTGGTTTCGCGGATTCTGATTAAGATTTCGGCACCGACGGTGACGCTGGCGAGTTCAGCGCTGATGCTGATCACGACGTACCTGATGCTCAACACTTCGGACCCGACGTTTGCGTGGATCGCGGTGTTTGCGGCGGGGATTGCGATGGCTCCGGTATTCCCGACGACGTTGGGAATGGTGGGCGATGCGTTTCCGAAGAGCACGGCGACGGCGATGGGCATCGTGATTACGTTTGGCTGGGTGGGGCTGGCGGTGAGTTCGCGGATCATTGGAGCCTTGGGCGGTGATGATCCGGCGAAGCTGGGGACGGCGCTACTGGTGCTGCCCGTGGTGAGCGCGTTGATGGTCGTGATCAATTTGGCGCTTCGTCCGATGCTGAATAAGGCCTAAGAGTCGCTAGAATGAGCGGATGCTCCTTCGTGGCGAAAAACTTAGTTCAGATTGGCAAAAACTGAATGACGATGTGAAAGCGGGACGGTACTCCGATGCGGAGGCCGTCCCGCTTTTTCGTGCGCTGGATCCTTCTGATGCCGCCGCGCCGCTGCTGGAAGCAAAGTTGGCTCTGCAGGCCGGGGATGCGACGCGGGCGGAGGAGTTCCTGTGGAAGGCCTTGACGTTGCAGCCGTTGCGGCCGGCGACGTACTTCCTGCTGGCGCAGGTGATGGAGGAGACGAGCGGGCCTGCGCGGATGGTGCTGAAGCTGCGCTGGTTGGGGCTGCGGGTGCTGCTGGTGAGCGAGGATCTCGCGCCGGCGGATCGGGCGTTGTTGGAGCGGGAGTATCCGGAGTGGGGTGGTGGGCGGAGTTTGCTGCAACGGATCGAGGGAGCGGCTGATGATCTGTTTCAAAAGCTCGGACCGGAGACGGAGCGCGAGCCGCTGACGGAGCCGTTTGAGGTGTTAGCGGGTTTTCTGGATGTGACGCGCGGCGAAATGGACCCGAGCGCGGTGAAGCGTTTGGACCTGCGTCCGATGGAGTTTGGCGCGGTGATGCTGGGAGCGGCTCGGGACGCGCTGCGGGAGCCGGGGCGGACGAGTGAGACAACGACGATCCTGCTAGTGGCAACGCTGGGGATAGTGGGCGATGTGAGGCTGATCCCGGAGTTGGTGGAGATCGGGGGGGAGATGGAGGTGGATTACATGACCCACGCGATGTGGGCTTTGATCCAACTGGTGCGGCGCTTCCCCGAGGACGGGGTGGAGTTGTTGGGAAAGTCCGGGGTGGGGCGACCCGCGGCGTGGCGGACCGTGGCGGCGGATGTTCTTGCCACCCTGCCGAAGGGGAAGCCGGTAACCGATGCTCTGGTTGGGTTGTCTGAAGGGTTGGAAGCGATCGCGGACGAGGCGGATGCGGGCTACTTGATGGTGTTGCTGGAGCGCGAGTTGCGGCGGCGGGTGGGGGCGGCGGAAGGCAAGCGGATTCGAGCGCTGGCCGCGGCGGTGTTGCGTGGCGAGGCGGCCGAGCATTTGCGGATGTATGCCGAAATGGGGGAAGCGTTCGAGACGCAGATTGAGGCGGAGGAACTTTTGGCGGTGACCTTCAAGGAGGTTGTGTGGGAGCAGGGTTTGTTCGATGAAAGATATGAGCCCGATGGCTTTGACGAGTTGGAAGAGCTGATGGAGCAGCCGGATTTAGAGCCGATCCGCCGGGAGACGCCAAAGATCAGCCGCAATGATGCTTGTTGGTGCGGATCGGGGAAGAAATATAAGAAGTGCCATTTGGACCAGGATGAAGGGCGGCAGCCGGGTGCGGTTCCCGCGGCGTTCGAGACCGTGGCAGAGATGTCGCAACGCCTGTTTGATCGGTTAACGGAATTCTCAACGACGGTGGTTCCGCGCGAAGAGATGTTGGCGGTGGCGCTACGGTACTTCGGCAAGCCGCTGGCTGAGGTGGATGGAGAGGACGTGGTTGAGTCCGGGTTTCTGCCTTGGCTCTTCTACGAATATCCGTCGGCGAAGAATGGACGGACGGTGCTGGCCGAGTATGTACGACGGAACAGGAACGTACTGAGCGAGCGGGAGACGGGGTTGCTTGAAGCCCGGCAAGCGGCCGAGCAGGGGCTCTTCGAAGTGACGGCGGTGGAGCCCGGGGTGGGGATTGATCTGCGTGAAGTCTATTCGAAACGAGGGCTCTATGTGGTGGAGAAGACCGCCTCTCGACATCTGTCCACGGGCGACTTGGTGTACCAACGGATTGAGTCGTTTGAAGGGAAGCTGGTCTTCAGCGGGCATGGGCTCTCCATTCCTGATGGTGCGGTGGAGCCGCTGTTGGCTTGGGTAGAGACGGAGCGGTTGCGGAGCGGAGAGTCGGCGGCGGCATTCGTGGCGACGCACCTTCCTGAGTTGCGGTTATTTATGTTGCGAACGCACGCCGCGGTCAGCGTCCAACTTCGCGACGCCGAAGCAAACGACCTAGTGTTTTCAAAGGCGCGGTATCGCGTCGTGGATGCGGAGGCTCTGCGGAAAGGGATGGAGGGAGGGGTGGCGAAGCGCCGGGAGTGGGAGGCCGACGAAAATGGGTACGTTTGGCTCGCGGCAGAAAAAGAATCTACGGTGCGTCGCGTCTACGGCCGCCTGGGTCTGCAGGGAGACGAGGCGACGTTAGAATGCATGTCGCGCGAGCGCTTGGTGGCGGCGCGCGCCGATCTGAAGAAGCGGGTCGGCGGTGCGTTGGAGCATCTGGAGGACTCTTTCAGGACCATGGGTGAGGTGAGCCATGACGCCCACTCGGCGGCACCCCCGAACGAGATTCCGGCAGAGGTGCTGCGGGATGTCGTGACACAGTACAAAGAAGAGCACTACCGGACTTGGCCGGACATGCCGCTACCGGCGTTGGGCGGGAAGACGCCTCGGCAGGCGGCCAAGACGCCGAAGGGCGTGAACCTGGTCGTCGGGCTGCTACGGGACTTCCAGAAGCGGGAGGAAGGGGAACAGCGCCATAGGCGCGGGTTCTACGACATCAACCGGCTACGCAAAGAGCTAGGATTGAAGCCGACGAAATAGGAGCAAATGGCCAATCCAAGCGGTGGGGACGAGGACGGTCGGCAGCCAGATGTAGGGGAATTGCGCGATGAACGTGTTCGCTGGTTCGTTTTGGAAGTGCCGGAACGAACTGGGGATCGAGAGCGTCGCCACGGCCATGATGTTGATGAGCAGAGCGAACCCAGCCAGGTTCCAGAGCACAGCCGCCCACCGGGGCAGTAGTTTTCGCGCGGCGAGACAGGCGACGGGGATGGCGGTGAGGCCGGTGAGAATGTCCCAGTTGCGGCCCTCCCACGTCATCTGCGGAGGGACGAAACCGGCGAGATAGCCCTGGTGGAGCAGTATCTCGACGACCATCCGAAACGATTGCAAGCCGATGAGCCAGGCGATAGGCGTGGCGCGAGCAGCCACGGCACCGAAGGGGGACGCGGCGAAGGTGGTCGAAATCAGAAGGGCGATGGCGGAGAGCCAACCGACGGGCGACGGGGTGCGGGAGAAATCGTTTAGCAGGTTGAGATAAGCTAGAGCCCCGGTGAGCGCGACCCAGCCGAGGAGGAGCGTGATGATTACGCTCATGAGAAGAGGAGAACCCGGGCGGCGGCAGACATCTTGTTGCGGATGTAGGTGGCCCCTTCGAGACACTCCTCGGCAGTTTTGAGATGTTCGAGCATGAGAGGCGCTTGGGGGGCGTAACGCCGGATTGCGCGGAGGTAGGGCTGGTCGTCAATTTCGCCTCGACCGGATATGAGTTTGATGTAGTGGACGTTCATTTCGGGAAGCCAGGCGAAACCCTTCGCGTGGCAGGAGACGACCCAACGGCGGGGGCTATTGTAGAGGTCATCGGTTATAGCGGCGTTGTTGTGGGACAGGGCGGGGCTGTTGACGGCGATGCACACAGCGATATTGACGCCGAAGGTGGGTCGAACGATGTCTTTCCTTAGCTTCAGG
>CANNLB010000099.1 GCA_947505565.1 Acidobacteriota bacterium
AACGGTCACCGTCCCATCCACCGCCACGCGCCACGGCCGCACCGCGTTGTAGTGGTACCCGCTGAACCGGCCCCGCACTGCGACGAGCTCTTCATGAGTCGGCTGCAGGTAGCCCGTCTCGTCCGTACAGCGGGCTTGGATCACCGCCTCCTTCCCGTCCCATTGCCACGGAAAGCGGAACCGGACCAGCGCCAGCGAAAGCACCGGGCTCTGCATCTCGGCGTCGGCCCACGTCCCTCCTCCGTCGGTCGATATCTCCACCCGGGCGATCTTGCCTTTGCCCGTCCACGCCAAACCCGTGATCTCGTGCAGACCGCCGCCCGCTGGCAGTTTCATGCCGCCGGAAGGCCGGGTGATCACACTCCGCGCCTCCATCACGAACGTGAAGATCTGCGCCTTGCCATCCTTGCCCAGCTCGGTATAGTTAGCCGTCTCCTTGGCCGACATCGCCGGCTCCACCGCGAAGTGCAGCCGATGAAGCCACTTCACGCACGTATTGCCTTCCCACCCCGGCAATAGCAAGCGCAGCGGGTAGCCCTGCTCCGGTCGCAACGCCTCGCCGTTCTGACCATAGACGAGCAGGGCGTCATCCAGCACCTTCTCCATCGGAATGCTCCGCGCCATCCGCCCCGCGTCGGCACCCTCGGCGATCATCCACTTCGCCTCCGGCTTCACGCCCAAGCCCTTGAGCACCAGCGACAGCTTTACGCCCGTCCACTCCGTGCAGCTCAACAGCCCGTGGCTGCCCTGCACCGTCGGCATCGGCGTCCCCTGTTGATCGCCCACGCTGTTGCCGCCGCACTCTAAGAAGTAGGTCCGGGAGAAGGCCGGGAAGGCCTTTATGTCAGCCATCGTCAGCACGATCGGCTTCTCGACCAATCCATGAACCAGCAACTCATGCTTGGCCGGGTCGATCGCCGGAACCCCGGAGTGGTGCCGCTCATAGTGCAGCGACGAGGGGGTAATGGTGCCATAGATCTCATGCAGCGGGGTCCGACTCGATCCCGTCCCCGGGCTCGCCGTCAGCTCTCGGATCACCCGCGCCGAAGTCTCCTGCGGAGACCGTTCGCCATAGACCCGCATGTGCGCCCCGGACTCGCTCGTCTCCACCGGCTTCGTACACGAAGCTGCGGTCGCCGCGCCTAGGGCAAGGAAACTCCGGCGGTTCGAGCCCTTCTTCATACCCGGTACCGCTTCACGGCGTCCTCGTCCAACTCCACGCCCAGCCCCGGCTTCTTGGGCACTTCGATGTACCCATCCACCGGCTGGAACGGAGGGGTGATCAAGCTATGCTGCCGCAGATAGCTCAGCGTATCGGAGCCGATCGTACAGCTTCGCGTCGCCGCCGCCGCATGGATGAAAGACATGTCCCGAATGCCCAACTCGACGCCGGAGCCGTGCCAACACGGAATGCCGGCCATCTCCGCCATCGAGGCTTCCCGCACGAACTCCCGCATGTTGCCGCCCAAATTGAAGACGTCCACCGCGTCGGTCTTGATCGCCTCAAACAGCTGCTCCGCGTTGATCGGGGTCAACGCGAAGGGAATCGTCGTCCGCTGCCGCAACTGGCGGAACCAGTCGAGACGCTTGGGCACCGGATCTTCAATCGTCAGGTTGTACCCCTGCAGGCGCTGAGCCACGGGCAGGAAGCTGGCAAGGTCTGGATAGGAGGAGTTGAAGTCCACGATGAAGCGCAGCGTCGGGGCCGCCTTGGCCACCGCCGCCATCTGCTTCTCTATCGGGTCCCCGAGACGCGCCTTGAACTTCAGCGTCCGATAGCCCTTCGCCACCGCCGTTTCGCCCACTTTGACAAGGTCGTCAAACGTCCGCTGCGCGGTCCAGTAAGAGACCGCCACCTTGTCCTGCAATCGCCCGCCCAGAAGCGAGCAGACCGGCAGCCCCGAGCTCTTGCCCATCAGGTCGTACATCGCGATCTCGAAGCCATCGGCGGTCGTCGGCTCGGGAAGCCTGCCGTCGATCTCCTCCATCCGTTTGCCCTTCAGGAAGTCGGCGTTCCGCTGGGCCGCCGCATCGGTCACTTCGCGAGCGGTCTCGCCCAACCCCACCATCCCGTTATCGGCGTAGAGCTTGATCAGGAACTTAGGGTACGTATCGAACAGCACCAAACGCTGATCCAACGTGGGGCCCAGGTTCTCGCTGTAGACAACGCCCGGCTTCATCCGGACCACTACCTTGATCAGTTCCACCCGTTCAATCTTCACCGACGCGGCGGGAAGCGCCGACGTGGCCAGAGCACTGAGAAAGAGACGCCGTTTCATCGGATCATTCTATCCCGTAGCGTAGTAGACTGGGGCACGGATGCTGACCGCGGAGAACTTAAAGAAAGCCTACGGATCTTTGCAGGCGGTCGACGGGGTTTCCTTTCGCGTCGGCCCCGGCGAAGTGTTCGGCCTACTAGGTCCCAACGGGGCCGGGAAGACAACCACCATCGGCATGCTTGCTGGCTTGGTGGCACCCGACTCGGGCGAGGTCCGCATCGCGGGCCATCATATCTCAGGAGACACCAGCCCGCAGAAGCGGCGGCTGGGCGTCGTACCGCAGGAACTGGCTCTGTTTGACGAACTCTCGGCCGCAGCGAACCTCACCTTGTTCGGCGCTCTCTACGGACTTAGTGGTGCTGCCGAGGCCAAGGAGCAGGACCGGGTGCTCACGCTGGTTGGCCTCGCCGATCGGGCCAAGGATAAGGTCAGCAACTTCTCGGGCGGCATGAAGCGTCGGCTTAATCTGGCTGCGGCCTTGATGCACGACCCCCAAGTCATCCTGCTTGATGAGCCGACGGTCGGGGTGGACCCGCAAAGCCGCAACGCCATCTTCGACAACCTCGAGACGTTGAAGGCCGCCGGCAAAACGCTGCTCTACACGACGCACTACATGGAAGAGGCCGAGCGGCTTTGCGACCACATCGCCATCATGGACCACGGCAAGGTGATCGCCACCGACACCGTTGCCGGACTGCTGCGGCAGGCACCAGTAAGCAGTTTCGTACTGATCGACCTGGTCGCGAATGACTTCGCGAATCTGGTCGAGGCGGCGGCGTTGCCGGGCGTCGTCAGTGCGACTCTCAGCGGCAGGCAACTGCGTCTTGGCGTGCAGAGTATGGGCGATCTCCCGGAGTTGCTCCGTTGGCTCCTGAGCCACGGCGGCGAATTTGAACATGTTCAGACCGAGCGGCCCACGCTCGAAACCGTCTTCCTCCATCTCACCGGCCGGAGTCTCCGCGACGCATGACCGCCTTCCTCGCCCTCGTCCGCAAGGACCTGCAAATCTTCTTCGGCGACACCCGCGCCGTCATCATGGCCTTCGCCGCGCCCATCCTGATCGGTAGCTTCTTTGGCTATGTCTTTGGAGGCAACCAGAACAAGAAGGAGTCTACTAGGCTGGAGGTGCTGTTCGTCGATCAGGAGCAGGGGCTGGTGACCAAACAACTGCTGGCGTCGATGCAGCAGGACGCCAACCTGGAAGTGACCCCCTCGGCTCTGGAACCCGCAAGAGAGGCCGTGCACAAGGGCAAAGCACCCGTCGCGATCATCATCCCGGTGGGCTTCGGCGACCAGGCCGCGCGAGCGCTGTTCGGCTCCGGCGCCAAGCCCGAAATCACCGTGCTGTTCGACCCGTCCCATCAGGTGGAAGCGAGTATGGTTCGCGGCATCCTGGCGGGCCAAATGATGGTGGCGATGTCCAGCAAACCCGGCGGGTTCAGCCTGCCGTTTATGACCAAGGACGAGGCGTTGACGGCGCGGGTGGGCGTCGCCTACAACTCCTATGCGCACTCCTTCGGGGGCATGGCGATTCAGTTCATGCTGTTCATGGGCATCGATGTCGGCATTGGCCTTTTGCTGCTCCGACAGCGTGGACTATGGCGGCGGTTCCGCGCCGCGCCGCTTTCGAAGATCGTCCTGCTCGGCAGCCGGGCGGCGAGCGCCATGCTCGTGGGGATGATGATTCTGGCGGTTGTCTTCACCTTCGCTCGGGTCGTGTTCGGGGTGAAGATCGAAGGCAGCTTGCCGGGCTTCATCGGGGTCTGCGGGGCGTTCTCGCTGATGACCGCGGCCTACGGGCTTTTGATCGCCGCCCTCGCCAAGACGCCCGAAGCGGCGCGAGGTCTGGCGATTCTGGCCACCCTGCTGATGGTGATGATGAGCGGGGCCTGGGTGCCCAGCTTCATGTTCCCTTCGTGGATGCAGAGCTTCACGAAGCTCGTACCCGCGCGCTGGGCGATGGACGGGCTGGACGCGATGACCTGGCGAGGCTTAGGAATCGAAGAGGCACTATTGCCCATCGCGGTGCTGCTCGGCAGCACGGTGGTCTTCGGGGCCATCGCCGTTTGGCGGTTCCGCTGGGAAGCGGATTGACGCGATGCGGTCGATCTTCCATGTCGACATGGACGCCTTCTTCGTATCGGTCGAGGAGCTCTACGACCCGTCGCTGAAAGGCAAGCCGGTCGTCGTCGGGGGGCAGGCCGATCAGCGCGGGGTCGTCTCGGCGGCGTCCTACGCGGCCCGGAAGTTCGGGGTCCATTCGGCGATGCCGCTGCGGACCGCTCATCAATTGTGCCCGCAGGCGATCTTCGTCGAAGGGCATCCGGACCGGTACCGGAAATACTCGAACCTCGTCAAAGGGGTGATGGACCAATTCACGCCGCTCGTCGAGATGGCCTCTATTGATGAAGCGTATCTCGACATGACCGGCACCGAACGCCTGCACGGCCCGCCGATGCTGGCGGCGCATAAGCTACACAACGCGATCAAAGCCGAGACGGGATTGAACAACTCGACCGGGGCAGGGACTTCGCGCCTAGTGGCCAAGATCTGCTCCGACCAAGCCAAACCACACGGCATCGTCTGGATCCCGCCCGGGGCGGAGGCGGCGTTTCTAGCGCCGCTCGACGTGCGTAAGGTCCCGGGAGTCGGCAAGGTCACCGAGCAGAAGCTGCACCGGTACGGGATTCGGCAGATTGGGGACTTAGCTTCGCTGGAGCCGAACTTCCTGGCCGAACACTTTGGGCAGTGGGGCCTGGCGCTGGCCGGTAAGAGCAAGGGGCTCGACGCGGGCGGCTGGTTTCGAGGCGAGATCGGCGAGGAGCAGGACCCGAAATCGATCAGCCACGAGCACACCTTTAACGTCGATACGGCCGACGTGGACTCGCTCGAAGCGACGCTCGCGCACATGAGCGAGAAGGTGGGACGACGGCTGCGAGAGCACGGATTCTTCGCGCGGACCATTCAACTGAAGCTGCGCTACTCGGACTTTTCGACCTTCACTCGGGCGCTGACGCTGCACCACGCGACGCAGACCGATACCGAGATCTACCAGACCGCGCGGGACCTGCTGCGGAAGAACTGGCGGGTGGGCCAGCCGATCCGGTTGCTAGGGGTGCAGACGTCCGGTTTCTCAGAGCACGCGGGGCAGTTGGATCTTCTCGACGGGGCCAAGCACGACCGGATGAACAAGGCGCTGCATGCGGCCGACAAGCTGCGGGACAAGTACGGCGAAGGGTCGGTCTCGCTCGCCCTCGGCATGAAGGGCCGATTCAAGGAACGGACGCACGACGCCCTGCCTAACGACGCCATGCCGAAAAAGTGAGATCCTGGAGGGTCATGTCTGAGCCCCTTGGTTTGCTCCTGACCGAGCAGCGCAATCCCCGATCCGCGAACATCGACCAAGTCTCGACCTCCGAGATGCTGGCCATCATCAACGCAGAAGACCGCACCGTGGCCGAGGCCGTGGAACAGACGATTCCTGCCATGACCGCGGTGCTCGACGAGCTTGTAGCCCGGGTGCGGGGCGGCGGGCGGCTCTTCTATATCGGCGCGGGGACGAGCGGGAGGCTGGGGGTGCTGGACGCTTCCGAATGCCCGCCAACGTACAACGTCCCTTATGAGATGGTGCAGGGGATCATGGCTGGCGGGGTGACTGCACTATACAAAGCGACCGAGGCGAGCGAGGATTCGCCGGCCCTGGGAGCCGCCGATTTGGAGGCCATGGGCTTCACGGCGCAGGATACCCTTGTCGGCATCGCAGCCAGCGGACGGACGCCCTACGTGATTGGAGCGATCGAATACGCCCGGGCGTTGGGCGGGTTGACGGTGGCGCTCGTCTGCGTGCCGGAGAGCAAGATGGCCCTGGCCGCACAGCATACGATCGCCGTGCCAACGGGGCCAGAAGTCGTAACCGGTTCGACGCGGATGAAGGCCGGGACGGCGACCAAGCTGGTTCTGAATATGCTGTCGACCGGGTTGATGATCCGGTTGGGCTATACCCACGGGAACCTGATGGTGAACGTACAGCCAAAGAATGAAAAGTTAGTGGACCGGGCCATCCGCATCATCGCCGCGGCGATGGGTGTGGAGCGGGCCGAGGCCGAGCGGCTGTTTGAAGCAGCGGGCCGGAACGTCAAGCAAGCGATACACCTACACCATGGATAAGTTTTCAATTGAAGGCGGGACCGCGCTGCGCGGCTCCGTAGCCGCCAGCGGAGCGAAGAATTCCGCGCTACCGGTGCTGGCCGCGTGCCTGCTGACGAGTGAGCCGGTGACATTGTCACGGATCCCGCGGGTAAAGGACATTCGGACGATGCAGAACCTGCTGGCGCACATGGGTGCGACGGTGGAAGAGTATAGCCCGGACGTGACGCTGGTCCACGCCGCTTCCCTGCCCCGCCCGGAGGCGCCCTATGACGTCGTCAAGACGATGCGGGCGTCGAGCTTGGTGCTGGGGCCGCTCGTAGCACGGACGGGTCGGGCACGCGTCTCGATGCCCGGAGGCTGCGCGATCGGGGCGCGGCCGATCAACCTGCATATGACGGCGCTGGAGCAGTTGGGCGCTCGCATTGAACAGTCGCATGGTTACGTGGAAGCGACCGCGCCGGACGGACTGCGGGGCGGGCCCATTCACTTCGACCGGATCACGGTGACCGGCACGGAGGACATTCTGATGGCGGCCGTACTCGCGCGGGGCGAGACGGTCATCACAAACGCGGCGCGGGAGCCCGAGGTGGTCGACCTGTGCGATCTGCTCGCCAAGATGGGCGCGAAGATCAGCGGGGCGGGGACGTCGACGATTACGGTGCAGGGAGTGTCGGCGCTGCATGCGGCCGAGCATCGGATCATCGCGGACCGGATTGAGGCAGGGACGTTGCTGCTGGCCGGGGCGATCACAGCGGGCGACTTGACGGTGACCGATTGCGTGCCCGAGCACCTGACGGCGTTGAACGCGAAGCTACGGCAGGCGGGCTTTGAGGTGACCGAACCCACGCCGACGAGCCTGCGGATTCGGCCGCAGGGGAAGTTGCGCAGCGTCGATATGACGACCGAGGAGCACCCGGGGTTTGCGACCGACTTGCAGGCGCAGTACATGGCCCTGATGACGCAGGCGGACGGGATCGCGATGGTGACCGAGACGATCTTCGAGAACCGGTTCATGCACGTATCGGAGCTGAACCGGATGAACGCGAACATCCGGATTGACGGGCGAAGGGCGATCGTAGCGGGGCCGCGGCCGTTGACGGGGGCGCAGACGATTGCCAGCGACC
>CANNLB010000100.1 GCA_947505565.1 Acidobacteriota bacterium
GGCTGACGGCGGAAGTCGCGCTGACGTTGTTCTTCCTGCGCATCATCGTGGGGGCAAGGGACAAGCGGGACCCGGACGGCTTTGCGCCGATCGCGATTGACCTGAGGCTAACGCTGATTCACTTGATCGGGATTCCGGTGACGAACCTGAGCGTGAAACCGGCGCGGAGCACGAGGCCTGCGTTCTTTGTCGGCGGTTGGGCATTGGAGCAGTTGTGGCTGTTCTGGGTGGCTCCGATTGTGGGCGCGGCGCTGGCGGCGGTGGTTTATAACTTTGTGGCGACGGAGGACTAGACAAGAAAAGGGCCTGCCGGTTGGCAGGCCCTTTTCTGTTGGGGTTGAAGCTTCGGTTAGAAGCTGTAGCGGAGGCTGAGCTGCAGGTTGCGCTCGCTGCTCTTGCCAGTGACTTTGCCGAAGGTGGCGGCGGTGGGGTTGGTATCCACGCCACCCCAGTTCGGGTGGTTGAGCCAGTTGAACGCTTCGGCCTTGAACGTAACGGACTGCCGTTCCGTGAACCGGAACGCCTTCTGCATCGCGAGATTCCAGTTCTGGAAGCCCGGGTTGTTGAAGGAGATCGAATTGCGGTTCTGGTTGGGCAGGGTGTTGTTGGCCGGTTGGGTGGCCAGCGCGGTGGTGCCGTTGGTCACGGGGAAGTAGAAGTTCGGCTCCCCGTTGTAGTTACCGGCGGCGGTGACGTTGCTGAACGCCCGACCGGAGTTATCCGGGGTGAAGTTCAGGTTCCAGGGCTTGAAGTTGGTCGAGCCGATGCCGAGGTAGTCGTTGCCGTTTCCGACGGTGATCGGGGTGCCGGTCTGCCACTGGTTAACGGCATTGATCTGCCAGCCGCCCGCGATAAACTTGACGGCCTTGTTGACACTGGAACCGTTGAAGAAAGGCAGTTCGTACACAACGCTGGCCACGGCGATGTGCCGGGTGTCGTTGGCCGATTTGCCCCAGTTCAGCCCCTGGTTGTAGACGTCGATGAACGGGTCCCGAGGACCGGAGTTGTTGTCCATGGTCTTCGACAGCGTATAGGAGAAGCTGTAGAGGAGACCCTTGGAGAAGCGGCGGTTGGCTTCGAGCTGCAGACCGTTGTAGGTGCTGCGGCCGGAGTGCTCGAGCATGTTGATGTTGGCGAAGCCCTTGAAGGGGCGGAGGAAGTTGACGTTGGCGCCAGCGTTGGCGGCCTGGAACGTGGTGCCGGTGGGCAGTTGGTTCAGGTCGCGCTCACGAGCCAGGAAGAGGCCCGTGGTGCCGACGTAGCCGACTTCAAGCGTGGTGCCGAAGCCGATCTCGCGCTGATAGGTGGCATTCCACTGATAGGACCGCGGAATCTTGTACGCGCGATCGATGGTCATGAAGAATTGCGGGAAGGCAACGCGGGTGGCGCCGCCGGGCTGGTCGACGCTTCCGTTGGTCACGGAGGCCATCGGCTGGAAGGGCGGGTTGCCGCCGAGGAAGACCGAGTCGTAAACGCCAGGACGAGCCATGAAGCCGCCAAAGCCGAGACGAATGACCTGCTTATCGGTCACCGAGTAGGCAAGGCCGAGGCGGGGCATGACGTTGAACTGGCTCGGCGAAGGATAGCCGTTGCCGCCGTCGAGCAGGTTGTTGTAGAGGCCCGAGTCGATGGCGGGAACGCGGCCCTTGCCAGCGTCCGGGAAGGAGCTGCCGGGGATGCGAACGCCGTTGAAGCGGTTGCCGCTGAGGACGTTGCCGGTGGCGCGGTCGAGAACGGCGGCCTGAGACGCATCGTAGTTCTTCGGGTCAAAGTAGGCCATATTGCCCCACAGCGACTTGTAGTAGCCAGTCTGGTAGGTGGCGCGGACGCCGAGTTCCAACTTCAACTTCTGGTTAACGCGCCAGGAATCCTGGCCGAAGAACTCGAACATGTTGCCACGGTAGGGGGTGTAGCTGCGGGGTCCGATTTCGGCATAGGTCGAAAAGAGGCCAAGCGCGGCGTTGGTCAAGCCCGTGCCGGTGCCGGGAGCGCCACCAGGGCGGACGTCGTTGAATTCGAAACGGCCGTTCTGGTTGTTGGTGCCACCGGGGACGCCGGAGACGTTGATCTGGTCGAAGTCGTTCTGGCCCGAACGCTCAAAGGTGGCGCCGAACTTGAACGTGTGGTTGCCCACAATCTTCGTCAGGTTGTCCGAGTAGGTGTAGACCGGGCCGGCGGAGCTGGCCGGGTACGGACCGCCGTCGATCTGTCCGATGTTGGGGATGACTACCGTCGGGATTTTGTCGTTGATCTCTTTGGGTTCCGGGAAGAGATAAGGGTAGGTGATATTGTTCACGGAGCGCTGAAAGCGGCCGGAGCGTTGGACGGCGATAGTGACACGGTCGTTTGAGCCGGTGATGGTCGCTTCGTTGATCATGGTGGGCGACAAGGTCCAGACATGGGTCAAGCTGGCGGTCTTGTTCGGACGGTCGAGGGCCGACGGAGCAAAGTCGAAGCCGGAGCCAAAGGCGTTGGCGACGTCGAAGGCATAGTTTGAGTGACGGAAACGAACGGTCTGGTTGGACGTCGGATTGTAGTCAATCGAGATGGTGTCCTTCCGCTGGTTCTGCGGCTGGGGCCGAACCTGGAAGAAATTGTTGTTGCCGGGGAAGATGCCGTTCGGGGCGGGGAAGGTCCGGAGGAAGGCCATGCCGTTCGGGCTCTGGCGATTTACCGGGATGATGTTGCCGGGGAACGGTGCGCCGGTCTGCGGATCGTTGATCACGCGGAGTGCTCCGTAGTAGAGGTTGGTGCCGAGCAGTTCGCTAAAGTCACCGTTGCGCATGGCCAGGGAAGGAACGCGTTGGCCGCCGTTGTTGACGTCCTGGCGGAATTTGACCCACTCCTGAGCCCACAGGAAGAACAGCTTTTCGCGCTGTTTGTTGAAGATTTTCGGGATCATGACCGGGCCGGAAAGGTTGTAACCGTACTGGTTAAATCGCAGCGGCGGCGCAAAATTCGTCGCCGTCGCGCGGTTACGGGTCCAGCTGTTGGCATCGAGCACGTTGTTACGGAAGAACTCGTAGGCGCTGCCGTGGAAATCTTTCGAGCCTGAACGGGTGACCATACGGATCTGCCCGTTGCCGGAGCGGCCATATTCGGCCGAGTAGTTGGCGGCGAGGATCTGGACTTCCTGTACGGTGTCGGCGTCAGCGGCGCCGATGGAGGTGCCATTGGCGCGGGTACGGATGGCGACGGCGCCGTCAACGGTGATCAGCGAGTCGTTGGACCGGCCACCGTTGATGGTGAAGCCACCGCTGGAGAGGCCGAAGCTGAAACCGGACAGTGCACCACCGCGAACACCGGGGCGGAGCAGGGCGGCGAACAGCGGGTTGCGGCCGTTCAGGGTCAGATTCTGGATCTGGGCCTGTTCGACAGTCTTGCCGACGGTCGACGATTCGGTGTTAATTTGAGCAGCGCTCGCTTCGACGGTCACCGATTCGGTCAACTGACCGACCGAGAGTTCCATGTTGACGGCGATCGGCAGACCGGCGTCAAGCTTGTTGCGGCTGGACGCAGACTTTTTAAAACCAGGGGCTTCGACCGTGACCGTGTAGTAGCCGGGCGAGATGTTGGTTACGGTGTAGAAACCGGAGCTGTTCGAAGTCGTGGTGCGTTCGAACCCGGTCCCATCGTTTTTTACGCTGACCTTGGCGTTCGAGATCACAGCACCGCTGGGATCTTTCACAACGCCTGAAATGCTTGCATTGTCCGATTGTGCGAAACCGGAAATTGCGAGAATACACAGTGCCAGTGCGGCAACCGTTGCTTTTCGCAAAACTTGTTGAAACTTCATAGATTCTCCTGACCAAAGCGGGGAAGTAATCCACTCGAACGAGGGCACGAATACCCTCATAGGAGGGTGTTCTGTGCCCCTGTTGAGATATCTTAGCTCATCGACGCATAAGACAACAGCGTGAGCGCGTAGATGATCGGAGGATGTTGTTTCTATGGTCCAATATTCATTTTTTTATCTTAAAGAAGGGTCATAATAGGTGTTTCGATATGGTGACTCCTTTGCTGCGGTGGGAAAATGTTACGGTGATGCACGACGAGGTGACCGCCCTCGACCAGTGCTCGCTGTCGATCAATGAGGGCGAACACATTGCGATTTTGGGCCCAAATGGGTCGGGAAAGTCGACTTTGATCAAGACGATCACGCGGGAGCTTTATCCGCGCTGGCCTGTGCCGCGGTGCCGGATGGAGGTTTACGGGCAGCAGATCTGGAACGTCTGGGAGCTGCGGGCGTGGATGGGAATCGTGACGAACGACGTCGTACAACAGTGCACACAGCCGTATCCGGTGCTGGAAACGATTCTTTCCGGTTTCCATTCGAGCGTCGGGATTTGGCCGTATCACCCGATCACGCCGGAGATGGAGGCGCGGGCGGAGGAGCTGCTCGACCTACTGGAGATCCGGCATTTAAAAGACCGGCTGCTGACGGAGATGTCGAGCGGCGAGGTACGGCGGGCGGTGATTGGCCGGGCGCTGGCGCATCGACCGAAGGCGTTGATCCTGGATGAGCCGTGCAACTCGCTGGACATCGCGGCGATGCGGGAGCTGCGCGAGGTGATGCGGACGCTGGCGGGGAGCGGCGTGACGGTGATTCTAGTGACGCACCACTTGCCGGACATCATCCCGGAAATTGGCCGCGTTGTGTGTATGCGGCGGGGGCGGATCTATCGGGACGGGCCGAAGGCGGAGGTGCTGACGGAGGGTGGCTTGACCGATGTCTTCGAGACGCCGGTGCGGGTATTCGAGCACGATGGTTTTTATCACATGTGGTGATGGTAGTCTGTAAGATCAGGGCTCTTAGCACAATGGTTAGTGCAGCGGACTCATAATCCGTTGGTTCCCGGTTCAAGTCCGGGAGGGCCCACCAGCTTTATGCGTTGGCTATTACTGGCGTTAAGCAGTTTGGCGTGGGCGGCGGAGCCGGCGGCGATTGTCGAACAGCGCTGCCTGAAGTGCCACGGCGGCGAGAAGGTTTCGGCGGGGCTGGACCTGACGAAGGCCGGGTCGGCGAGAATGGTGGAGCGGGTAGAGAGCGGAGAGATGCCGCTGGGCGGTCCGCGTCTGGAGCCGGACGAAGTGGCGGCGGTGAAGGCTTGGGTGGCGGCGGGGTCGAAGCCGTTGGCCCCGACGACGAAGAAGGGCTTCTGGGCGTTTCGGTCGGTTCTGAAGCCAGCAGTGCCCGCGGGGGCCGCGCATCCGATCGACGCGTTTCTGCTGCAGAAGTTGCAGGCCAAGGGGCTGGGGTTTGCGCCGAAAGCGGACGACCGGACGCTGCTGCGGCGGGTGGCGTTTGATTTGACCGGGCTGCCGCCGGAAAGGGCTCTACCTTATGCTGATGCGGTGGAAGCGTTTTTGGCCTCGTCGCGGTACGGCGAACGCTGGGGGCGGCATTGGCTCGATGTGGTGCGTTTTGGCGAGACCGATGGCGGGGAGCATAACTTTGAACGGGCGTTGGCTTGGCCGTATCGGGATTACGTGGTCGAGGCCTTCAATGCCGATAAGCCTTATCCGGAATTTTTGCGGGAGCAGATTGCGGGGGATCTGATCGCCCCGGGCGACCCGAAGATCGTGCGGGCGACGGGGTTTCTGGTGGCCGGGCCTTGGGATTCGGTGAGCGCGGAGCTAAACAAAGACGTGGCGATGAAGGCGACGGCTCGCATGGATGAGCTCGACGATATGGTCACGACGACCATGCATACGTTTCAGGCGATGACGGCCAACTGCGCCCGGTGCCACGACCATAAGTTCGACCCGATTCCGACGAAGGATTACTACAAGCTGACGGGCGTTTTTCAGGCGGTCGGGTTTGGGACGCGGGAAGTGGTTTCGGCGGAGGCCAAGGCCGCCTACGATCAGGTCACGAGCCCCTTACGGGCGGAGTTGAAGGCCGTGGAGCAGCGGATTGCCGACGCCGAGGATCCGGTGCGGGCGACCTATCTGCGGACGGCGATGCGGACGTTTGCAGCCGAGCGGGCCAAGGATCCGCGGCGGATTCCGTTGAACCCGGTTTTCAATGCGAATCTTTTAAAGGGCGGGGGAGAGCTGCGGCTGGTGATTACCGGCCATGATGGCCCGCTGGCGAAACTGGCTTGGTTGAAGGTGGGCGGCTACGCGCTTCCTCCGTGGACGGCTCCGCGCAAGGCGACTCCGGATGAGCCGGTGATTTTGCCGTTATTGGCGGTGGAGGCGGGGGCGGAAATCACGTGGGCAACGGATGATACTTTGGCTCGGAAGCCGGGGCTGATTAACGTTTATCGGGTGGAGGCTAAGCAAGGTGGGCAGTGGGTGGAGGTGGCGAGTTCGCTGGACCATGTACGGTTAGTCGAGACCGAGATCCCGACCGCCCCAGACCCTAAGCTGGTGCCCGAGTGGAAGGCCGAGCGGGATCGGCTGAAGGCGCAGTTAGCGAAGATCGCGGCTCCGCCGAAGCTGTACGCGGCGGTGCCGCATGCTCCGGATCAAGCGTATGTTTTGGAGCGCGGGAGCGTAGCGCGGAAAAAGGAACCGGTGGATCCGGGCGGGTTGAGCGTGGTGCCGGCGGCGTTTCCGACGGGGAAAGACCGGCGGTTGGCGTTGGCCGATTGGATGACCGATGCGACGAATCCGTTGACAGCAAGAGTGATCGTGAACCGGGTCTGGTACTTCCATTTCGGCAGTGGGCTCGTGAATACGCCGAGCGATTTCGGGCTGATGGGCGACCGGCCGTCGCATCCGGAACTCCTGGATTGGTTGGCGGCTTCGTTCGTGGAGAATGGGTGGAGCTTGAAGTGGCTGCATCGGCAGATTCTTTCGACGCAGGCTTATCAGCAGGCGGCGACGCATAACGAAAAGGCGTTTGGGATTGACGCGGGGAATCGGTTGTTGTGGCACATGCCGCTGAAGCGAATGGACGCCGAGACGCTGCGGGACACGATGCTGGCGGCGGCGGGGACGCTGCGGCTGGAGATGGGCGGGCCGAGTTTTCCGCTCCATAAAATGGGTTCGGGCGGATCGTACATCTTCAAAGCGATCGTGAATCCGGGGCCGGAGACCTGGCGGCGGAGCGTGTATCGGTTCAACGTACGGGGCGGGGATCAGCTGATGATGGACAATTTCGATTGCCCGGATCCGAGTGTGGCGACGCCGCAGCGGAGTTCGTCAAACACGGCGCTGCAGGCGTTGACGCTGCTGAACGATGAGTTCGTTTGGGAGCAGGCGCAGAAGTTGGCCGTGCGGGCGGGTAGCGTGGAGCAGGCATATGAGCTTGTGTTGGGTCGGGGGCCGACGGCGCGGGAGTTGGCGTTGGGGAGGCAGTATGCGGCCTCGCAATCGCTAGCGCTTTTCTGCCGGGTGCTTTTTAATACGAACGAGTTTTTGTACACACCATGACCAGACGCGATTTACTTTGGAACGTGGGCGGCGGGGCCGCCGGGTTGGCATTGTATGCGCCGGCGTTAGCCTTAGTCGCATGGCTCGCGAGCCGTGTTGATCCGGAAATCCTGCCCAATGCGACCCTGCCGCCCGCACATTGGCTGACGCTGGTC
>CANNLB010000101.1 GCA_947505565.1 Acidobacteriota bacterium
TCTAAAGTCGCCGGCAAAATGTGAGCAGCCACGCAGCGCTCGAACGGAGGGCAAATCGGGCGAATCCCCGGGGCACTCTTCAACGATCGGAACACCGCATCGAGCTGCGTCAATTGTGCGTGCCGCGCCAGAGCACCGACGGGTCGCCGTCGGTCAAACGGGATCGCAGGTAATGGTTTTTATCCCCCTACTCTGCGTGCTTGGGTTTGGCCCGATCCACCGAATCGAAAACGTGTCCGGCATCACCTCGCCCCAGCCGCAGGTACCGTCGACGGCAGATTGCGGCGGATCGCTTGCGTTCACTTGATTGACCATGCGGAAGCCCGGTGACGCATAGGGCTTAGGGTGGGGGGAGTAAACGGGTTTCGCGTTTTTCGTCGGCGTCGGCGGAATTGCTTACTCGGGTGCGGGTGTTTTGGTGACGGATACTGACAGCAGGCTGCTTTTCACGGTGGTCGAACGGGGGATCGCTTTGGTGGGACTAGGATTGGCAATCGCCAATAATTGTGGGCGAATCGGGAACCGCAGCCGGAGTGCGTTTGGAACGTTACAGTCGCGTGCCACCAATCACTTGGTTGTTTAGGACGGTGGCAATGACATGGTGTAACCCGAGGTTGGCCTTGCGTTTAGATTGCGGTGAGTGGTGCAGGGCCCGTGCTGCGCGCGGCGTTTCGAGATGCGGCTCCTTTCATGGTGGATGGACTTCTGTTTTCCGAGGGGATCGGGGTGGACAACGCCGGGCGCGAGTGCCATTGTTAATGAAGGCTTCTATTTCGCGAATACGCGAATCCTAGAGGATTGGAATGGCTTTGACAATTGAAGAGCAGATCGCCTATCTGAGAAAAGGCATGGCGGAACTGATCCGAGAAGAGGATCTCCGCGAACGGCTCAAACTGGGTCGCCCTTTACGCGTAAAAACCGGCTTTGATCCGACAGCGCCAGATCTGCACCTCGGCCACACCGTGCTGATTCGCAAGATGAAGCATTTTCAGGACTTAGGCCATACTGTGACGTTTCTGATTGGAGACATGACCGGCTTGATCGGGGATCCATCGGGCCGGAACGCCATGCGCCCAGCTATGACGCGGGACGAGATCAAGGCCAACGCCGAGACTTACAAGACTCAGGTGTTTAAGATTCTCGACCCGGAAAAAACGTTGATCGAGTTCAACAGCAAATGGCTGGAACCGTTGTCGTTCGAAGAGATGGTGAGACTTTGCTCTCACTACACGGTGGCGCGGATTTTGGAACGAGACGATTTCGCCAAACGCTACGCTTCAAATACGCCGATTTCGGTGCATGAGTTTTTGTATCCGCTGGCGCAGGGATACGACTCCGTGATGATGCGGTGCGACGTGGAGTTGGGAGGCAACGATCAAAAATTCAACCTGCTGGTTGGCCGGGAGTTGCAACGGGCCTACGGGCAATCTCCGCAGATCGTGGGGACGGTGCCGCTGCTGGAAGGCTTAGACGGCGTTGAAAAGATGTCGAAATCGAAGAACAACTATGTTGGGATTACCGAGTCGGCTCCGGTGATGTTCCAGAAGTTGATGTCGATTTCAGACGATCTAATGTTCCGATACTACGAGTTGCTCACCGATAAGACGGTCAGTGAGATTCAAAAACTCCGGCTGGCACACCCGAAAGGGACGAAGATGGAACTGGCACGGCTGATCGTGTCTGATTTCCATTCTCGAGCCGACGCCGAACGAGCGGCGGAAGAGTGGACTCGCGTGGTTTCGCAAGGCTCGGTGCCGACGGAACTCGAAGTTTACGGAGTGACAGAGACAGGATTGCGGGTAGACAAGCTACTCGTGCGGTGCGGGCTGGCGGCTTCAGGGAGCGAAGCACAGCGGAAGATCAAAGAGGGGGCGCTCGAAGTGGACGGCGCTCGAGTATCGGAAATGGTCACGCTGGAGTTCCCGGGTAGTTATGTATTGCGCTTAGGTAAGAAGTGGAAGAAGGTACAAGGATGATCCGCCCAAAACGGTATTTGATGAAAGTTCGCGGTTACGAGTTGCAGTTTGGCGACCGCACGTTGATTATGGGGGTGCTGAACGTCACGCCCGATAGCTTCTCCGATGGGGGGCGGTTCAGCGATCCGGATCGGGCGGTGGCCCGCGCGCTCGAGTTGGAGGCGCAGGGCGCCGATATCATCGACATCGGCGCGGAGTCGACCAAGCCGGGCGCGGTGCCGGTGAGCGAAGCAGAGGAGTTGCGGCGTTTGATTCCGGTGTTGAAAAAGCTAGAAGGGAAGCTGACGATTCCGATTTCAGTCGACACGTACAAGAGCAGTGTTGCGGAGAAGGCGCTCGAATACGGGGTTGCATTTATCAACGATCCGTCGAATCTGACGCTGGATCCGAAAGTGGCGAACGTGGTGGCATCGCAGGATGCGGGTTTGATTCTGAACCATATGCGGGGCACGCCGGAGACTTGGGCCAAGCTGGGGAACATGACGCATCCGAGCGAATCGGTGCTGAGTGATCTCGAAAACAGCGTGAATCGGGCGCAGAAGGGGCTGGTCGATCGGGCAAAGATTATCATCGACCCGGGCTTGGGCTTCGGGAAGCGCGGAGACCAGAACTACGAGATTTTGGCGCGGCTGGGCAAGTTGCGCGAGCTCGACATGCCGATCATGGTGGGCGCGTCGCGGAAGGCGTTTCTGGGTCAGAAGCTGAACGACAGTTTACAGCAGGATTTTGCGACGGCGGCGGCGATTACCGGGGCGATTTTGCAGGGTGCGCACATGGTGCGGGTGCACAAGGTGGCGGCACTTTTGTGCGCGGTGCAGACCGCCGATGCGCTGCTGCGGAATGGTCCGGAAGAGATCATAGACCACAAGGAAAAGCGGCTGTTTGTGCGACCTTCCGAACGGCGGCCTTATGGTCCGGGCGAAGCGTCTGATGTGCGCGGCCCACGGGAGTTTCGACCGGCGGCAACGGCTACGACGGACGCCTCGCCGGCGGCGGAGGAGCGGTCGTTTGACGATCGGCCCGTACGCGATGACAGACCTTCGCGCGAAGATCGGGGCGGAGGCGATCGGCCTTATATGAAGCGCCCACTTTACGGGGAACGGCCTCCGTATCAAGGTGGTGCAGACCGTGGCGGCGAGCGGCCGCCCTATCAAGGGGGCGGGGGAGGCGACCGACCCTATGTGAAGCGACCGTCCTACGGAGGCGATCGTCCGCAAGGGGGGGATCGGCCTCCTTATCGCGGCGGTGGCGATCGGGATCGGCCGTCCTATGGCGCTGGGGGCGGAGATCGCCCGCAGCGGTCTTCGTACGGCGGAGATCGGCCTTCTTTTGGCGGTGGGGGCGGAGACCGGCCGCAACGTCCGAGTTACGGAGATCGGCCTTCGCGTCCGCCGTATGGCGGGGATCGGCCGCAGGGCGGGGATCGGCCGCCGTACCGTGGTGGTGGGGATCGGGATCGGCCGTCCTATGGCGACCGGCCTGCGCGGCCTCCTTATGGGGGGGATCGGCCGTCGCGTCCGCCCTTTGGCGGGGACCGGCCGTCCAGACCGCCGTATGGTGGCGGGGGAGATCGGCCGTCGCGTCCTCCGTACGGTGGGGACCGGCCGCAGGGGGGGGCGCGACCCCAGGGAGGCGATCGACCGTTTCGGCCGCGTCCGTCGAGTGACGGTCCGGGCGATCGACCGTTTCGACCGCGCTTTCCAAAGCCGGGCGGATTCCGGCGCGACTAGTGGCTTGTCTGGCTAATCTGACGCTGAAAGGCGGGTAGAATTTGTGGTGGGATCTGCGACGAATCGATGTTGGCCAGGGTGACGAGAGTCGCCGGGAGGTCAGTGCGAGGAGCGGGGGTCCCGCCCTTTAACTTGGTGGTGATCGCTTTTACGGCGTCGTATCCCATTCGGTAGGGGTCCTGGAGGACGAGGGCATCAATCCAACCCGCGCGGAGATCAACGATGAACTGTTCGTTGGCGTCGAAGGCGATGAACTTGACCTGTCTGGCTTGGCGGCCTTTAATGGCCTGCAAGGCACCGACCGCGCTGGATTCGTTGTCGGCAAAGACACCGGCGAGGTCGGGATGGGCCGTGAGAGCATTTTCGGTGACGGCCATTGACTTGGCACGATCCGCCATGCCGTAAGTCATGACGACGATTTGGATGCCCGGGAAAGAAGCGAGGATCTCTTCGCGAAAGCCGTCTTCACGGTCCATGGTGGAGGCGGAGCCGGGCATGAATCCGATGACTGCGACCTTTCCCTTGCCGTGGAGACTTTCACCCATGCGGCGGGCGGCGAGGCGACCGCCCGCGCGATTATCCGTGGCGACGTAGGTGAGCCGATTGGGCGTATCGACGTCGGAGTCGAAGACGGCGATGGGAATGCCGGCAGCGGTGCCCCTATCCACCGTACCGGCGAGGGCTTTGCGGTCTACGGGGGCAAGGGCGATACCGGCTAGACGTCGGTTGATCATGGAGTCGATGATGTCCTTCTGTCGGCCGGAATCGACTTCCAACGTTGGAGCGTTCCATTCGACCGTGTACCCAGATTCCTGCGCCGCCTTTTCCGCTCCGGCTTTAACGGTAAGCCAGAAGACGTGACCGGCGCCTTTGGGCACGACCCCGATGATGTTCTCCATCGACCGGTTGCAACTAGGAGTGAGAGCTAAAACGGAGCAGAGGAACAGAAGAGTGCGCATGGTAGGTTAATTCTATATGTCTTTTGTACGTGTAGGCTCGGCGTGTGATGTAAAGCCCGGCGGGGTGCTGTTGGTGAAGTCTGGGGCGACCGAAGTAGCGGTGTGCAATCGGGGTGGAACGTTGTATGCGGTGGATAATCGGTGCCCGCATCTGGGGGGCCCGCTCGCCATGGGGGCCCTGCACGACAACATTTTGGTGTGCCCTTGGCATGGGTGGGAATTTGACTGCACGACTGGAAAGTGCGACTTCAATGAAGCCATAGTGTTGCGCACCTACAAGGTGGAGATAGTGGGCGATGAAATCCGACTGGAGCTCCCGTAGACGATGCCTGAACTTCCGGAGGTAGAGACAATCGTCCGGGCGCTGGCGGTTCGCTTACAGGGCGCAACTGTCGGCTCAGCAACGTATTGGCCATCGAGGGTTTTTCGCGGGGTGACGCCTCCCGCGCTGGATGGGGCATTCGTCAAGGAGGTTCGTCGCCACGGCAAATACGTCTTAATCGAATTAAATCGGGGCTATCTGGCGATCCACCTCGGAATGACCGGCAAGCTACTGTTCGACGTACCGGACAGCAAGTACACGCGGGCGAAATGGCTCTTCGACGGTGTACTTTTAAGCTTGGAAGATATTCGTCAATTTGGTCGAGTAATCTGGGGCGAGGAGATACCGGAGGGGTTACGTCTGTTGGGCCCGGACCCGCTGGAGATTTCGTTGCAAGAGTTTGTGAATCGGGCCTGGAGCCATCGAACTGGAATCAAGCCACTGCTGCTCACGCAAACTTTCGTGCGGGGACTAGGGAACATCTACGTTGACGAACTATTGTTTCGCGCCCGCGTGAATCCCACGCGCAGCAGCGCTGGCCTGTCACAGAAGCAGTTGACCCACATGTGGGAGGAGATGAGAAGGCTTCTCGAAGAGGCTATCAGGCACGGGGGTTCTTCGATCTCTGACTACGTCGACACGTCGGGGCGGAAAGGGAGCTTCCAGCGCGAACACCGAGTATACGGCAGAGGCGGGGAGCCATGTCTCGTGTGCGGCTCCCCCATTCAAAAAATCTTTTTGGCGCAACGGGGAACTCACTTCTGCCCCGTGTGTCAAAACCTCTAGAATTTAACGCCCTTCGCCCGAAGGTCCTTGACGACTACGTCGATACCGACCTTGTCGATATGCTTGATACCTTGGACGCTGATCGTGAGGCGGATGAAGCGATTCTCGGCCGGATACCAAAAGCGCTTACCCTGCATATTCGGCTGCCAGGTGCGGCGGGTTTTGTTATTCGCGTGCGAAACACGATTTCCGAATCGCGTCTTGATACCAATTACAAAACATTCCATAAGAAGACTCCGAAAATTTGGGGTCAGCAGGGCACACAAAGAGTGTGCGCGCAAAGACCAAGGATAGCACATCACGCCGAGTCGGCGCAAAACTAACGGTTTCGATTACTCCTGGGTTCCATCGAATTTGTCACCGGATACGATCCGGCGTGTCAAACTGAGGCGACCAGAAAAAAGAGAGCTGAAGGTGGCACCGACGCTGTGGCCAAAGCCACTGCCGTGGTGCTTTTTCAGATATACGGCAGCGCCGGCATGCCAATCGGACTCAAGGAGACCCGCGTCCAATTGCTTCGGTTGTTCGGGGTGAAGGATTCCGCCGGCGCCGGGACAACGAAGGATCCGGCGTCCCGCACTTTTCACTTGAGCGGCAATTTCGGCGTCAGCCCAGAGTTCCCCGTACCGCTGATCGAGGAAGTTCATTCCCTTGAGAAAAGATTTACGAATTAGCAGGGCAAAGGAGCCGGGGTACTCGACGGACTCAGCAGTAGTCGGATCAGCCGGAGAGGTCAGATCCGGTCGAAGATTCTGGGGCGAAGGGAGTTGCCGAAGGTAGGATGCGGGACGAGCGTCGGGACCCGTAAGGGTCGGTATTGCCGCAGCAACGGCACCATTTTCCTCCACTGCGTCGGCCAGGATCTCCACCGCCCCTGGGGCGAGTTCAACCCGAGGATCGAGAAAGAGGATACTCTCACCCTGAGTCGACCGGAGACCGATGTTTGCGGCCTTCGTCCAGCCAAAGTTTTTTGGCAGCCTCAAATAGGAGAGATTTGGATTCCCCTCCACCACCAGAGAAGTCTGGTCCGTGGATGCCAAGTCGACCACGATGATCTCAATCTCCTTCGCCAGAGAGGAGATGGATAACGCAGCTAAGCAGCGACGCAAGTTTTGATCCTGGTTGCGGGCGACGCAAAGGACAGAAACTCTAATCGGTACGACTGCGGGGGTCACTTCCATATTGGTTGCTGAGATTGGGGCCAAAAAAACAGGCGCAAGAATCAGGATATGACTCTTGCGCCGGGTCTAGGTACAAGGAAGTTACTTCGAATCCTGCTCGACTTCGGCGCCTTCGCCCTGTTGCAGCTGCTTCAGGCGGTCTTCGCGACGTTTGGCCCGATCGGCCGCGCGACGGACTAGCTCAGAACCGACCAGTTCCAGCATCGCCGTTTCCGCTCCATCGCCCTTTCGAATGCCGACCCGAACGATCCGGGTGTATCCGCCATTGCGCTGGGTGAATCTTGGACCAATCTTCTCAAACAGCTTCTGCACCGCAGCCGGGGTGAGCAAGAATTGGGCGGCTTGACGACGGGAATGGAGGGTGTCCCGCTTTGCCAAGGTAATCATTTTCTCGACAATCGGCTTTGCCGCCTTTGCCTTCGGCACCGTTGTAACAATGCGCTCTTCTAGAATGGCGCTCGTAACCAAGCTACGTAACAGCGCCCGACGGGCGCTAACGTCACGCTTGAGTTTAAAACCTGCTCGCTGATGTCTCATTCTCTTTCTCTAACTTCGGATTTTTCGGGGACGAGACCTA
>CANNLB010000102.1 GCA_947505565.1 Acidobacteriota bacterium
CCCGCTACCCGTTCTCCCGTAGCCCGGCAATCTTCTCGTTCCGCAGATACTCATACCGGTTGATCCAAACCCCATGTTTCGACGCCGTCCGGCCAATCTGCAACCGCCGCGCAAAGTCCTTCACCGGACCATAACCATGGATAAACGACACCACCGGAGTCTCCCCGGCCATCCGCTGCGCATCCCGGATCTTCAGCAGTTGCGCCTCCTCACCCACCGGATGCGCCTCCTCCGGTTCCGGATACTTGAACTGCTCCAAACGCGAGAAATACGGCTGATCCTGAATCCCCAGCCAGTTGCTCAGCGCCCGTACGAGTAGTCCCTCGTCGACCGCCGGATTGTTCCGCTTCAACTGCTCCCCATAAAACCGCAGAATCACCGGCCAATGCATCGTGAATAGCTTCACGTGGAACGCCGTCGCCACGGTCCGGAAATCGAACCCGCTCACCGTCGTAAACGGCGGCGGAAACGTCCCAAACGCCAGCGCCATCCGCGTCGGCAACGTCTCCCGCAGCTTCACCGCCAACTCGCTCGAAAGCCGAGCCTTGCAACGCAGCCAGTCGCCCAGCCCTGGCTGATCCACCAGCGCCTGCAGCAAAGGGCCCTTGCCCCCGTCTTCGGTCAGCCAGCGCTCCAAATGCCGGTTCGTCAGCCCCCCGTGCAGCAGCCGATAGACCCCCATCGCCTCCCGCTGCATCCGCTCAAAATCGAACCCACCCAGCTTGGCCAGCTGCGGGTTAAAGTCCAGGAAAACGTCGTCCAGCATGTACGGAGGATACTCCGGCCAGTCGTACCGAATCCCGTCAATGTCCGGGTACACCCGCAGCAGGTCCCGCGTCAGCGCCAGCGTATAGTTCGTAATGTGCGGGCTCGCCAGAGACCCATTGTTCGCAAACCGCCGCGGCGGCACGCGCCCATCCGGCAACCTCGGCTTGTCCTCGTCCATCGGCCCCCCGAACTGCACCCGATACCCCGGCGGAATCGCCGCCTGAATCTGCAAGTACACCTGGATATGCTTCGCCTGCGCCGCCCGGATGAACCGCGCGATAATCGGCCCCTCCCGCTCGGTCAGCCCGTCCGGCTCCGAAGGCTGATACCGCAGCCCGGCATACATCTTCTTGTCCGGCCGAAAGCTCGGCGACGTCCGCACGAACAGCTCCCGCTTGCCCCACTGCGGCCGATCCAAAAGCCGCACCGATCCCGCCCCCGCGTCGATTGGTGGCTCCCGGCTCCCCGTCTTCTCGTCCGCCGGCTCCATCACATACGGCGACGTCGCCACATGCGTCACCCCTGCCGCCGATAGCCGATCCAAGATCGCCTCGACCCCCTCGTTCTGGATCGACTCTGGCATCACCGTTACGCCCGTCATCATCTACAAACTCCTGATCCGCAGGTCGCGGAACTCAACCGAAGACTTTTCCAAGTGGATCTGCAACCCCACCCGACCCTCACCGGCCGGCACCTCGCCCGCCGCAGCCAACATCCCATTGAACCAGACTCGGCACGTCGTCCCTTGCACCACCACCCGCAGCCATACCCAGATCCCCTCATGGTCGAACGGGATCGTGCTACGAACCGGCCCATAGCGCACGGGCTGAACCGAGTCCGTTGTGCGCGGTTCATCAACTGATGCTACCCGTCGAGTACACCGCATCCGGCGGAGAGAAGATATGTACCTCCCATCCCCGATCCCGCGCCTAGTCCGGCGACCCCCGAAAGAAGATCCCCGCGTTCACATGGTTATGGGTCCGTACCGCCGTCTCCAGCTCACAGTCCCGATACCCCTTCGGCGCATAGCGGATCCCGTTCCCCTTCGCCCCCACAATCGCCCCGTCCGGCACGAACCACGTCTCGCCGTCCCCAGCCATCAATCGAGTCGTACCGGTCCCACCGCACCACCCCCGGCAGTTCCTCAATCTCCATCTTCCAGATCTCGAACGGGTGCCCCAACCGCGCGAAGCTGACGAACCCCGTCGCCTGCCCTTCCACTGTCGTATCCCGTACCAACTCCCCGTCGATCTCCACCCGCAATCGCCGCCCGTCCAGCGTCACCACCGCCCGATGCCACACCCCGTAGCTCGGCGGCAGCAACTTTGTCGGGGCCGTCCGCCCCGCCACTGCCCCCGTCACATTGGCCGCAGCTTGCCATGGAAATCATGGGCCAACTGAGCCGGAACCCCTGATAATGCGGGCCTTCCCCACCGCGGCGCCCGCAGCAAAAGCAGCGTCTCGCACCACTGAGCCAGCCGATAATCGAATGACAATCGGAAGTTTTCGTACTGCCGCTCTGGATCAAACCCCATCCGGTCAATCATACTGGTATCTACATGGGTGTTGTCCTCTCCGCTTCGGCGGTCTCCAAACGCTTTGGAGCCCAGCCGCTTTTTGAAAATTTGACTCTGGCGATCCACGACGGGCAACGCATTGGTCTCACCGGTCCTAACGGGGCCGGCAAGTCCACGCTCGTCAAAATCTTGGCCGGCCTCGAACCTCCCGACTCCGGTACCCGCTCTGTGCGCAAGCAGGCCGTCATCGCCTACGTCGAGCAGGACTCGTTCTTCCCCGAAGGCATCTCCGTCCGCGAGGTCCTCGAACACGCGCTTCGCGGAGCGCCGCTGTCGGACCAGGAGAAAACCGTCCGTATCGAGATGGAAGCCAGCCGCGCCGGCCTCAACGACTTCGACATGCAGGCAGCCGCCCTCTCCGGCGGTTGGCGCAAGCGCCTCTCCATCGTCGCCGGCCTCGTCCGCGAACCCGCCGTCATCCTGCTCGACGAGCCCACCAACCATCTCGATATCGATGGCATCATCTGGCTCCAAGGCGCCCTGAAGCAGGCCGAATGCGCCGCCCTGTTTATCAGCCACGACCGCTACTTCCTCGAACAGGTCGCCACCCACATGGGCGAGATCAACAAGACCTACCCCGACGGCATGTACTTCGTCGAAGGTAACTACACCAAGTTCCTCGAACGCCGAGGCGACTTCCTCATGGCCCAACAGCGCTATCAGGAGTCGCTCCAGGCCCGCGTCCGCCGAGAGATCGAATGGCTCCGCCGCGGTGCCAAAGCCCGCACCACCAAAGCCAAAGCCCGCGTCGACGAAGCCAACCGCCTCATCGACGAACTCGCCGAAGTCTCGGACCGCAACGCCGAACGCGCCACCGCCGGCGTCAACATGACCGCCTCCAAGCGCCAGACCAAACGCCTCATCGTCGGCGAAGGGTTGGCCAAAGGCTACGGCGGCCGGACGCTGTTCGAAGGTCTGGACGTCACCCTCACCGCCGGTATGCGCCTCGCCCTCGTTGGCGGCAACGGCTGCGGCAAGTCTACCCTGCTCCGCATCCTCTGTGGGGACATCGCAGCCGACTCTGGCACGGTGGAACGCGCCGAGCACCTCAAAATCGTCACCCTCGACCAGAACCGTCGCCTTACCGACGAGACAGTCACCCTCCGCCGCGCCCTCTGCGACGCCGGGGATACGGTCACCTTCCAGGGCCGTCCCATCCACGTCATCGCCTGGGCCAAGCGCTTCCTGTTCCAGGAAGAGCAGCTCGTCCAGCCCGTCGCTCAGCTCTCCGGCGGCGAACGCGCCCGCGTCCTGCTCGCCAATCTGATGCTCCAGCCCGCCGACGTCCTCTTCCTCGACGAGCCCACCAACGACCTCGACATCCCGACGCTCGAAGTCCTCGAAGAGAACCTCCTCGCCTTCACCGGCGCGATGGTCCTCGTCACCCACGACCGTTATCTGCTCGACCGCATCGCCAACACCGTCCTCGCCCTCAACGGCGATGGCACCTGGGGCACCTTCGCCGAGTATTCCCAATGGGAGCAGGAGCGGGCCCGGCCAAGCTCTAAGAAAGAGACCGTCAAACAGATGACCGCCGCCCCGCCCGTCAAGAAAAAGGTCAAGCTCAGCTACATGGACCAACGCGAGTGGGACGGCCTCGAAGCCAAAATCCACCAGGCCGAGGCCGCCGTGGCGGCCGCCGACTACACCCAACACCAAACGCTACAGGCCGAAGTCGATCGGCTCTATCAGCGCTGGACCGAACTCGAAGGCAAACTCAAGAACTGAATGTTGGAGCCCCGGTGCAACCGGTGCCGGTGCTTCTCAAAGTCTGCCTCCTTGGCCTCGTTGATATTCAGGAACTTCTGCGGGTTCCGGTCCACCAGCGGGAACCAACTGCTCTGCACGTGCACCATCACCTTGTGCCCTCGCCGGAAAGTATGGAAGATGTCGTTCATCTCGTACTCCACCTTCGTCGGCTGGTTCGGCACAAACGCCTCCGGCTTCGAGAACGAGTTCCGGAACTTGCCCCGGAATACCTCCCCCCGGACCAACTGCTGGTAGCCAGCGTTCTCCGGCAGGTCGTCCGGGTACACGTCGATCACCTTCACGATCAGGTCGGCGTCGGTCCCGTCGGTCGAGAACAGCAGGCTGTTCTTGATCGGCCCGGTGATCGTAAGGTCCTCTTCCAGCACCTCGGTCTCGTAGACGATCACGTCGGTCCGGGTGCCGGCGAAGCGCTGGTCGTCCAGCATGTGCTCCCGGGTCATCTTGTTGGAAACCTCTTCGATGTACGGCACCGGCTTGGCCGGGTCACTGATCCACTCTTCAAAGCCGGTGCCCGCGGCTGTGCGGCCGAGCGCTCCGTTCGCATTTAGCGAGAGCGTCATCGACTTCGCCTCCGCCGGAGGCCACTGCGCGAACTGCCGCCAGACGTTGGTCCCGGTCTCGAAGACGTACGCCTCCGGCAGTTCCATTTTCCCCTTGCCCTTCAGGTGGTAGTCGAAGAAGGCGGCCTCGATGAACTCGCGGTAGTACAAGCCGGTCTTGGCGTTGAACGTCACTTCGCCCAGCGAAGCGCCATCTTCCCGTGCCCACTGGCCATGCCGCCAAGGGCCCATCACGAGCATATTCTTCGTCCCTGGGGAGGACTTCTCCACGCTCTTATAAACTTGCAGAGCGCCGTAGAGGTTCTCGGCATCGAACCAGCCGCCGACTGTCATTACGGCCGGCTTGATCGACTGCAGATGCGGCCGGAGGTTCCTCGACTGCCAGAATTCGTCGTAGGTATCGTGCTTCATCATATCGGTCCAGAAGGCGATCTGGTTCTTGTAGTACTTCTCGTTGGCGTTGTAGAGCGGCCCCATTTTGAGAAAGAACTTGTAGCCGTCCGGCGTCCCGTGCTCAAACGGTTCCCGCTTGGCGTTGGCTACGGGTTCCGGCCGCGCCTTGCCGAAGCCGGCCAGGAAGTTGAAAGCGTGGGGCAGGTATAGGGCCCCGTTGCGATGGAAGTCGTCGCCGGTGAACCAGTCCGTGATCGGGGCTTGCGGCGAAGCGCAGACATGCGCCGGATGAGCGTCAATCATGCCGGCCGCCGTGTAGAACCCCGGGTAAGAGATGCCGTAGGTGCAGATCTTGCCGTTGTTGTTCGGCAGGTTCTTGGTCAGCCAGTCGATCGTGTCATAGGTGTCCGAGCTCTCATCGACGTCCATCGGCCCGTTCTTCACCGCCTTGTGCGGAGTCATGTTGATGAACTCGCCTTCAGACATATGCTTGCCGCGGACGTCCTGATAGACGAAGATGTACTTCGATTTGCCGAGGATCGTCGACGGCCCAAGGTCTTCTTTGTACCGATCCGGACCGTACGGCGCGACGGTATATGGAGTCCGATTCATCAGAATCGGCCACTTCTGGGACTGGTCCTTCGGGGTGTAGACGCTCGTGAACAGTCGCTTGCCGTCCCGCATCGGGACCTTATATTCGTACTTCGTGTAGTTCTCGAGGATGAAGGCTTTGCCTTGTCCAAACAGGGCGACGGCGGTGAGGAGGAGGCCAGTACAAAGTCTCATGAAAATAGGGTCCGGAAGGCGTTGAATTCCTGGCGTAGCGAGTCGAGTTCGGCGCGGAGGGTTTCGATCTGGATCTCAAGGTGGGCAATACGGTCGTTGCTGGGCGCGATGGTCTTGGCGGCGGGGGCTTCGGCCAGCGCGGCGACGTCCACGGGGCCGGCGAACAGGTGCATGTAGCGGGGCTCGCGCCAACCGGGCTGCTTGGGGATGAAGACTGCCATCTCGCGGTCGATCAGCTTCTTCAGGGCCGACTCGACGGCGTCGATATCCTCGAAGTTATGCAGCCGATGGCAGCGGTCTTTGAGCTCGTTCAGCGTCTGCGGCCCCCGGAGCAGGAGCACGGAGATCAGCGCCAGTTCGCGGTTGGTGACGTTGAGCGTCTCCTGGGCCCGATGCCCAAATTTGGGGACGCGGCCGGACCCCGTGATGATCACCGCCAAGCGCTTCTCGCGCAGGAGCGTGTGGCCCTCTTCGACGGTACTGTCGTCGTAGGCCGAGACCGGCTCCCGGTTGTTCTTTTGGTTGCAGGCGTTGGTCAGGGCGTTCAGGCTGAGCGGGTAATACTCTGGCGTCGCCATGTCCTTTTCGATCATGGTTCCCAGGACGCGCTGTTCGAGGTCGGATAGCAGAAGGCTCACGAGCCTAGTGTAAACTACGTCGATGTTCCGATCCTTTCTTGCCGCCCTTTGCCTCGCGACCCTGGGCCGCGCCGATGACGCTGACATCAAAGGCGCGCAGCGTCTATTCACCGCTTGGATGGAAGGCCAAATGACGGCCAAGAGTATGCCCGGCGTCGTGGTCGGGGTGATCGCCGATCAGGAGCTCGTCTGGACCTCGTCGTTCGGGATGGCCGACATGGCCGCCAAACGCCCGATGGCGGCGGGGACGAAGTTCCGGATGGCTTCGCACAGCAAGCTGTTCACCGCGACGGCGATCATGCAGCTCCGCGAGCAAGGCAAGGTTCGGTTGGACGACCCGGTCGCGAAGTATCTGCCTTGGTTCAAGGTGAAGACGGCGTCCCCGGACGACCCGGCGATTACGGTGGAAGACCTGCTGACCCATGCTTCGGGACTGCCGCGGGAAGCCGGTTCGCACTGGAGCACGCTCGAGTTTCCGACGTCGGCGGAGCTGAAGAACCTGCTGCCGGAGCGGCAGGCGGCGTTCTCGCCGGAGGTGCGTTGGAAGTACTCGAACTTGGCGTATTCGTTGGCCGGGATGATCGTCGAAGCGGCGAGCGGCGAGACCTGGGCAGGCTATGTGCAGAAGCATATCTTCGACCCGCTGGGGATGACGTCGTCGAGTGTCGATAAGCCCGACACCGGCTTGGCCGTGGGCTATGGGCGGAAGATGCCGGATGGGTCGCGGGAGGTGATGCCGTTTGTGGACGCGCGCGGGATGGCGGCGGCGACGGGGATCACGTCGACGGTGGAGGACATGGCCAAGTTCGTCTCGGCCCAGTTTCAGCGCGGCAAGATCCTGAGCATCGGGTCGCTGCGGGAGATGCATCGCGTGCGGATGATGGAGAGCACCTGGACCAACGGCTACGCCATCGGCTTTTCCGTGAAGCGGGAGAAGGACAAGATCTACGTCGGGCACGGCGGGGGCTACCCCGGATATCTGACGCAGACCTACTTCATGCCAGACAGCAAAGTGGGCGTGGTGGTGCTGACCAACTCG
>CANNLB010000103.1 GCA_947505565.1 Acidobacteriota bacterium
GGTGTACGGGGCGCTGTCGACCGACGGCGGGGTGGCGTGGTCGAATCGGCTCGTCTATGCCTCTCCCGCCGGCAACGTCTGCGAGTGTTGCCATCCGTCGGTGACCATCGATGGGCAGGGCCAGATTCACGTCATGTTCCGCAATTGGCTGGATGGCTCGCGAGACATGTATCTGGCTTCGTCAAAGGACGGGGGCAAGACCTTTGCCGCGGCCAAGCTGGGCGAGGGAACCTGGAAGTTGAACGCCTGCCCCATGGACGGCGGAGGTCTCGTGATGGGCCCGGCCGGACCGATGACCGTTTGGCGCCGCGACGGCAAGATCCACGCAACTAGCGAGATCGGCGAAGGGAAGGACCCGGCGATGGCGGTGGGGCCGGATGGCAAGGCTGTCTACGGTTGGACGCGCGGTGGTGAGGTGGTCGTGGACGGCCAGTCGATGGGTCCGGGCGGCTTTGTCAGCTTGGTCGGCGGCCAGCACGTGGTGGCCGCTTGGGAGACGCCGGGCGGGATCAGAGTCCAGCGTCTTCGCTAGCGGCTTTCACCACAGCACCACTGCGTAGCGGTGTATCGGTGGCGAGCGCCACGCGGTCGCCGGATTTCAGTCCGCTCGTGACCTGGATCCGGGAGACGTTCGAGATCCCTGTTTCAATCGGCCTCCAAGTGACCTTGTCGCCCTCGAGCCGGAACACCCCCGTTACGCCGTTCTCCCGGCGAATCGCTTCCTTCGGGATGGTGATTGCCTCGGGAGCGGTACGGCTGCGGACAGCGGCGTTGATGTTCGCGCCGGGAGGCAGTTCGTTTCCGGGATTGGCGATGCTAACGAGAACCTCGCCCACGTGACGATTGCCGAGCGCCACGATCTGCACTGGTAATCTCTCCACGGTCCCCACCCAGCTCTTGCCCGCGAGGGCGTCCCACGTGATATTGACCGGCTGCCCGACCGCCACCCGACCGAGCTCAGGCTCGTCGACATAGACATTCACCCGCATCGTATCCACGCGACCGACGTTGGCGACGACGTCGCCCGGATTCACGAAAGCCCCGGGGCGAAGGTCAACCTGGAAAACGACCCCTTCCAGCGGAGAGCGAATGCTTCCCTGCTCCATCTTTTCCTTCGCCAACGCGACAGCGGCTTGAGCCTCTTTCAGCCGTCCATCGACGGCGGTTTGGTCGCCCGGAGAGACGAGCGCGGTGCGCCGGTCCTGTAAGCCCCGGATCTGTTCGACCATGACCTTCAGGCGTCCCCGCGGCAGGGCCGCCTCCTGCGGCGGAGCGGCCTTCTTGGCAATAAGGCGATCGATGGCGGCGAGTTCTTGGTCCAGATTCGTTTTCTCCACCCGCAGCCGAGCGATGTTGGCATCGATCTCGGCCAAGGCCGACGAACTACCGCCTTGCTTAACGGTTTGCAGGTCGCCCTGCACCTGGGTGACGCGAGCTTCCGCCGTTTGCAGCGCAATCCGCGCCTCGTTGTTTTCCAGCAGGGCTATGATCGCCCCGTCCGTGACAATCGAACCCTTCTGCACGCGGATCTCCCCCAATCTACCCGCCCGTTCTGCGCGGACGGCCGCCCAGGAGATAGGCTCCGCTTTGCCGTTCGTGTTCAGGGTATCGACCAGATCCTCCGACTTAACGATCGTGAAGCGGATTTCCGGAGGCGTGTTCTTCCACGAGAAGGCGAACCATCCGAGAGCGGCGAAAAGGAGGAGAGCCAGGAGCCAATAAATCATCTTCATGGAATCAATACGGTCTTCCCGGCCCGCCAGTTTCGAACGGTTTCGAGAGCCGTATTTGCTTCGTGGAGCGTGAAGCGTGCCGTGATCTCCTCGGCAAAAAGCCGCTGCCAATGAGGAATTTCTAGCATGCGAAGTGCTTTATCCACATGGCGAGCTTCGAAGGCCCAACTGCCATGAATCGTGAGCTGCTTTCGGGTGATGATGTGGGGGTTGAACGATATATTACCGGCGTTGGCATATTGGCCTAAAACCAGAAACTTGCCCCCGTCGCGGGGCAGTTCGATGCCCTCGTTCACCGCTTCGGGGAAGCCGACGCACTCGACAACCAGATCGGCCCCGAAGCCACCGGTTTCGGCCAGGACGAGGGCTCGCCGCGCCTCGACCGTGGGCGTGGCGGCGATATCGATGAGGACATCCGCGCCAAATGCCTCAGCCATCTCCAGCCGATGGGGCGGGCCGCCGATCGCGATGATTTTGCCCGCCCCGCTTTGCTTGGCGACGGCGATCGCCGCCAGACCTACCGGGCCCGTGCCCTGCACGACCACCGTTTCGCCCCAGGACACAGGGCAGCGTTCAAGACCATGTATCGCCGTCATCAGCGCGCAGCCGGAGCCGACTACGGCTTCGGTCGAAATCGAGTCAGGAATCTTGAATAGTGATGTGCCGGCGCGGAGATGGATCTGTTCCGCGTAGCCGCCGCGCAGGTGGGGCGCCACGTCGCAGCAGTAGGAGATGCCGTAGGCCTTCCGGGCGACGCACCGGGTGGGTTGGCGGACGACCCGACAATAGTAACATTCGCCGCAGGTGATAGAACTGGCCCAGACGATGCGGTCGCCGATAGCCAGCGTTTCCCCCCGAAAATCTTTGACGAGGCCTTCGCCGAGCACTTCGATGCGGCCGACGGTTTCATGGCCCATGATGACGGGCAGGGGGATGGGCAGTTGGCCCAGCCACAAGTGCACGTCAGTGCCGCAGATGCCGGCCATCTCGATCCGGACGAGACATTCGCCAGGGCCAGCCGCGGTGAGCGCCGGGAACTGGCGAATTTCTAGGGGTTGTTCATAGGCCGTCAAGACGGCGGCGGTAATGGATTTCATTGACCGGTCCTTTTGCAATAGTCGAGGAGGAGTTCGATTTCGCGTTCCCGTTGGGCGGGGGTGGCGTGGGTGAAAGCGTCGACGTCCCAGGGGACTCCCATTTGTTCGAAAACAGGGTGATGGCCGATTTTGCGGAACCAGTAGCCGGCGTTAAACTCGTCGGGTTCGGCCCGATGGATGATGGCGTGCCAGTAGCTGCCCGTGGGGGTGTGAAGGTCCTGCGCCACGTTGTGGGCTTCGCTCCATAAACCGCGACTCAGCAGATGGCCAGCGCGGACGGCCGGGAGATCGGGAGACATCGTCTTCTATTGTGACATTCAGCGGAGAATGGAGGAATGGCGAAACGAGCGCTGGTGCTGGGTGGAGGTGGGATGTTCGCCGCGTTTCAAGCCGGGGCTTGGCGGGAGCTGTCCCGGTCGTTTCAGCCCGATGTGGTGGTGGGGGCGTCGGCGGGGGCCCTGAACGCGTGGATGATCGCGAGCGGGGTGAGCGGGGAAGAGCTCTGCACCCTGTGGTCAACGCTCGAGCAGAAGGCGGGATTAAAGTGGCCGCGATACTGGGGCGACGGGATCTTGGATACCTCGGCGCTCGAGGCTTTCATCGGACAGCTCACGGAACGGTATCGACCCAAGGTGCGGCTAGGGGTGGCGGTGTGCGAGGGGCCGCGACTGGCGAACCGCGTCTATTGGGATACCGAAGTGACGGTGGACCATCTGCTGGCTTCGTGCGCCGTGCCGGGGCTGCTGGCGGCGAAACGGTTGGAGGGTGGGTTATCGTTCGACGGTGGGCTGCGGACGGTGTGTCCGGTGTGGGCGGCAGAGGAGATTGGGCCTACCGAGATTGTGGTGATCAACGTGTGGACGCATTTTCCTTGGCAGCGCCCGGCGGTGGACGGGCCGAACGTGCGACGGATTGAGCCGCAGGAGCGGTTGGGTTCGCTGCGCCATGCGGCGGTGTGGGAGCGGGGCCGCATCGAACGATGGATCGCGCAGGGGGAGGCGGCTGCGCGATAATGAGGTTTATGCCAACGTATCGCATATTTCGAATGAAGGACACGCCTCGGCAGAACTTTCGATGGGCCCCCCACACGAGCGGCGTGACGCCGGTAAAGCTGAAGGACTTCGAAGAAGGCGGGAGCGTGGACGCGGCCAACCCCTACGACGCTTGGGAGCAACTGAAGACGACGGACGCGGCGCTGCAGGTGGGGGACATTCTGGAGACCGAGCTCGGCGAAATTCAGTTGTACAAGTACGTGGGCTTCGAAGAGGCCAAGTGGATCGTCCCCGAACACCCGGCGGGCATTCCCGCTAAGATATAGGCATATGGACCCCTCGTCGGGACACCAGACTGTGTACGGTCTTGTTGCCTACATCAACGGCACGCTAGGGAATTTTCTCTACAACTTGCGCCAGGAATTGGTGCCGAGTTGCCGGTTACGATCGCATGTGTCGCTGCTGCCTCCGCGGCTACTAGCCGGCGATGAGCAAGCGGCGAAGCAGCGGATTGGCGAGGTGGCCGAGCGACACGCGCCGTTGACGGTAAAGCTCGGAGAGTTACGGGTGTTTCCGGTGACCAACGTCATCTATGTCGAGTTGGCCTATGGGCGCGACGAACTAGCCGCGATGCATGATGATTTGAACAGTGGAGCTCTGGCTTATGCAGAACCGTTTTCGTATCATCCGCACATCACACTCGGCCAGGAGTTGAAGCCGGACCAGTTTGAGGCGGCGCTCGCGCTGTGTCAAAAATGCTGGGCGGAGTATAGGGGACCGCGGAGCTTTGCCGTGGATACGATCACCTTCGTGCGCAATACGGGCAACTGCGGCTGGTCCGACTTACAGGACGTTGCTCTGGAACGGCAACCGGTTCCCGCTCTATACTAAGATGTGGGTTTGAAGCGAGCGCGAGTGTCGGCGATGTTGACGGGGCTCTTGGTTCTGTTCCTGGCCATTGCCGTCTATTCACCCCTGCATCAGCACCAAGTCGGCAAGCCGTTTGACTGTTCGCTGAACAATATCGACCAAGCCGTAGCCGAAGCGGCAGGCTCGACGCTGGTGTCCCTCGTTGTATTTGTGATGATCGTGAAGGTCTTCGCGCCGCGCGAACTGCGGCCGGAGTTCGCGGTCGTCCGTGAGTTTGGCGTTCGCGGGCCACCGGCTCAATCAGCTAATTTCGTCCAGTTCTCCTGACCAAATTCGATTGATTGCGAGGTCTATGTGTTCGTTTCTCGGTTCGCCCTAGCGGCAGTGACGGCGTGTATTTGTACGTTGTGGGGCCAGACCACGGCCTCGGTGACGGGTTCGGTGACGGACCCATCGGGCGCCGGAGTGGGCGGCGCGCGGGTGCAGTTGAAGAACGCGCTGACCGGCTTTGAACAGGCTGTGGACTCGAAGCCGGACGGGAGCTTTCAGCTCGCCAGTATCCCATTGCGGACCTATGAGCTCACGGTGCGCGCGGCGGGGTTTCAGATCCACGAGCAGTCGATTACGTTCTCGAACGCCGCGGCGCAGACGGTGGCCGTGCGGCTGAAGGTGATGACGGCGGAATCGTCGACGACCGTCTCGGCGTTTGAAACGGTGAGTTTGGTGACGCCGGAGGACACGGGGACGCGGGCGCAGATCAATCAGAAAGAGATTGAGCGGTTGGTGTTGTCGGTGGGCAATCGTGGACTGGAGGCGGTGGTACAGACGTTTCCGGGGTTTGCGCAGAACGCTAATGGGTCAATTCACCCGCGCGGGGCGCACACCCAGATGTCGTTTGTGATTGACGGGATGCCGATTACGGACCAACTGACGGGGGCGTTCGCAAACGCCGTGGATCCGAACATTGTGCAGAGCGTCGAGATCTTCACCGGAAATATTCCGGCCGAGTACGGGGCGAAGATTGCGGCGGTGATCAACGTGAACACGAAGAGCGGGCTGGGGACCGATCGGCGCCTGATGGGCAGCACGGCGCTGAGCGCGGCGGGCTACGACACAATGGGGCAGGTGACGCAGTTTGCGGGGCAGAACAAACGGTTCGGGTACTCCGGATTGGTGAACACGATGAAGTCGAACCGGTATCTCGACTCGGTGTCGCTCGATAACCTGCACAACGGGGGGAACTCGTCCCGGGGGTTTCTGCGCCTCGATTATCAGGCGTCAGATAAGGACGTGTTTCGGGTGAATTTTCTAATGGGCCGGGCGCCATTTCAACTGGCGAACCTGCGGAGCCAACACGCCAATGGGATGGACCAGCGGCAGGAGCTAGGGGACTTCTCGACGGCCTTCAACTGGGTCCGGACGCTCGATCCGCGGTCGACTTACGAGATGAACTACTCCGTGCGGACGTCGACTTCGGCTCTGCTGCCAAGCGCGGGGGATACGCCGGTTACGGCATCGCAGGAGCGGCGGTTGACGACGGTGGCCTTGACCCATCGGTACGCGACGGTGCGAGGGCGGCATAACATTCGGGGGGGCGTTGATTTGCAGCGGATCCCAATCCGGGAGCGGTTCACCTTTGGGATCACGGACCTAGGCTTCAACGACCCGGCGGACACGGAGAACTACTTGCAGACGCTGCGGCCGTTTGACTTGACGCGCGGCGGGCGGCTGTTCCGCTTTCAGGAGGCGGGCACGGGCGGATTCTATTCGGGCCATTTCCAGGATTCGATTAAGCTGGGGGCGTTTCAGGTATCGTTGGGCGTGCGGTATGACGTCTACCGGTTCCTGGTGGATGCGACGTTGTGGCAGCCCCGTGTGGGGGCTTCGTACCACTTGAAGCGGACTGGGACGGTGTTTCGGGCCTCGTACAACCGGCTGCTGCAGACGCCGCAGAACGAAAACCTGCTGGTTTCGAATTCGGACAAGGCGAACGTGTTGGTGGACCCGGACATTCGGGCGACGACCGGCGGTGCGGTGCAGCGGATTCGGCCGGAGCGGCAGAACCTGATGGAGGTCGGGTTTCAGCAATCGCTGGGGCGGCGGTTCAGCGTGAACTCGTCGTTCTATCACAAAAACGCACGGAACCAGCAGGACGTGAACAACTTCTTCAACACCCCGATTGTGTTTCCGCTGCAATTGTCGGCGATTCGGGTGAATTCAGTCGAGAGCCGTCTGGTCATGACCCCGTGGCGGGGGCTATCAGGGAGCCTCGCGGTAACCCATTCGCGGGCCATTTCGACGCCGCCGTTTATCGGCGGGCTGTACATCGGCAATGGCAACGTGACCCTACTGAATCAGGGGCCGTTTGTGATTGACCACGACCAGAAGCTGAGCTTGCAGACGGTGATGAACTATACGAATCGGCGGGGGTTTTACTCGACGGTTTCGGCGCGGCACGATAGCGGCTTGGTCACGGGTGGGGCGGACCCGGAAGAGGTGAAGCGGGATCCGGACTACTTTGATTTGCTGCCGTATACGAATCTGCTGAGTAGCCCGCCAAGGACGCGGCCGCGGACGATTGTGGACGTGGTGGTAGGATATGAGCGGTTGCGGAAGGAGCGGAAGGTTTGGGACGTGAACTTGCAGGTGTCGAATATTGGGAATCAGACGGCGCTTTATAACTTCCAATCGGCGTTTGTGGGGACGCGAGTGGTGCAGTCGCGGACCGTCGGAGCCAGGCTGCGATTTTACTTTTAGAGGGTAGTGGATGAGAACGATTTCGTTGCAGGAGCCGGGGCGTTTTGTGGAGTCCGA
>CANNLB010000104.1 GCA_947505565.1 Acidobacteriota bacterium
GCCTAACTGCACAAACACTACGCGGCTCCTGTCGAAAGGACTCACCCACACAAGCGGGCCATCCGAGGTCTTCTCCGTCGTCGAAGCCAGCACGTTTACCTTGTTCGAAATCCACATCCCTTTGTACGTTTCGTCCAATACCGTGAAGTCTTGCAGCCCCGCCGTGACGGGATGCTGCCCGGTAATTTTCACGGGAATCGTCACGTCGTGTTTGAACGTTGAGGTGGGGAGATAACGACCACCAGCGACGTTTTCATACCACCATGGCCAATCGACGTAGCCGCAAATGGCGTGATGCAAAATCACAATTCCCTTCCCGGACTCGGCGAACGTCCGCAGCCGATCCCGCTGTTCGGGCGTCGAAACGGTGATCATGTCGTAGAGCACCAACACGTCCACCCGCTTCATCAGGTTCCCTTCGAAGGCCTTCGGATGGGGCTCCACATCCACTTTCAACTCCGGCATCGCTTCGAACATCGTGTAGAACGACGACTCGTGCGAGTGTCCGCCCGTTACGACGCGCACCCGTAACGGGTCAGCGGCAACCGTCGTCCCCGCCAGCAGCAATACCCAAGTGATCAGTCTCATTGTTTTGGCACCAAGATCTGATCGATCCCTTCTCGGATTCCATAACGCGGTCCGAGCCGTTTGTAATCCATCCCCTGCCGCCCATTGAAGTCCCAGGAAATCGCCCCGTCTTTCAACGTCAACTCGCAGAATAAGCGTTGTTTGGAAGCAACCCTTCCCCCGCTGTTGTCGTAGTAGCCGAACTCCCCTTCCATCAACCGCAAACCCGTCAAATCGGCTACCGCGCCCACCGTTAGGTTCCCCAAGTCGGGCCGTTGAATGAGTTCGGCGGGGGTCCAGGTCGAAGCGCGGATCACCTCATTGAGCGGCATCCCCAACGCCATCATCTTCGACATCAGCGTCGGCATATCCATGAACGCGCCGTTCATGCTGCCCGTGTGCAAATCGGAAGAAATCGTATCCGGATAAAATCCATTCGCCATCGCCCCCGCTGCGCTCCGCAGCACGAAGCTGCCGCCGCCATGTCCCACGTCAAATTTAACTCCCCGTTTCCGGGCCGCCAGTAGGTACGGGTAGATCTTCCCCTGCTCATCGACCCACGGCACCGGCCCGCGATAGGCATGCGTCGAAATGTCGCCGGGCCGCAGATGTTCGGCGACTAACTGGTAATACGGCCGCTGGGGCAGGAAGTAGCCGAAGTCCACCATCACCGGTACCTTCGCCATCTTCCCCGCCTCCACCGCCGAGTCCACGCTTTCCCAGTCCGGCCGCTGATAGTGCGCCGACTTCACCCCCACTACCGTCTCCGGATACTTCGCCTTCAACTTTGCCACCGCGGCCGGATCAAAGTCCCCCTGCTCGGTCAAATCGCTGATCATCCCAAACCCGGCGATGTTGATCATCGCCAGCACTCGAGTCTTCGCCCGATCGATCACCGTCACCTTGAAATGTTCAAAGTTCCGCCATCCGGACGACCCGGCATCCACCATCGTCGTCACACCCGTTCGGAAACTGAAAGCATCCGGCGGCAAGCTGTTATCGCCCGCCCACGAACCCGGGTTACTCGCGGTAAAGTAGGCGTGAACGTGGAGGTCGATCAGCCCGGGGGTAATCAACAGTCCCTTGACGTCGAGCACCTTCTTCGCCCGCCCCGCCGCAATTGAGGGCTCAATCGCCGCGATCTTGCCCCCCTTAATCGCCACATCGCGCCCCGCATCCAAGCGGCTCTTCGGGTCCATCACCCGTCCGCCCTGCAACAGCAGATCAAACTCCTGCGGCCATGCCGCAGCCACGAAAACAAACCCAACAAACAGCAATCGATTCATGCAGGTATTGTATCGCCGGTCTAAACCAAGAGCTTCTTGCGCGCGGCATACAACACCACCTCGGCCGCCGAATGCAGATCCAGCTTTTGCATTAAGTTCGTCCGATGCGTCTCCACCGTATGCAGGCTCAGGCCCAAAAGGGCGGCAATATCCTTGCTCGTTTTGGCGTACGCCAAGAACTGCAGCACCTCTTTTTCCCGCTCGGTCAGCGAATTGTACGGGTCCTGCAACCCCTCGGTCTGAATCTTCCGCACATAGTCGGCCACCAGCGCCGCAGTCAGTACCGAGCTGAAAAAAGGTCGCCCCGCGGCCACTGTCCGCACCGCCGTCACCAGATCCGGCTCCGCGGAATCCTTCAGTAAATATCCTTTCGCCCCCGCGGAGATCGCACGCATCAAGTACTCCTCATCTGAGTACATGCTCAGCATGATGATGCCAACCCCAGGCTCCGCTTTCGCAATCTGCGTCGCCGCCTGAATCCCGTTCCGCTTCGGCATCGCGACATCCAGAATCATCACGTTGGGTTGCAAAGCCGAAGCCATCTCCACCGCCTCATCCCCATCACAAGCTTCGCCTACAATCTCGATCTCCGGTGCCTCACTCAGCACAAGGCGCACTCCCTTCCGCACCACGCCGTGGTCGTCCGCCACCACCACTCGAATCATGCTGGTAACTCCGCCCGCAGCCGGGTCCCTTCGCCCGGCGCGGAGTCCACCACCAAGCGCCCGCCCAACTCCCGCACCCGCTCCTCCATCCCAATTAAGCCGACCCCCCGCCGCCCGGTTGTATCGAAGCCGACGCCATCGTCGGTCAGGGTCAACACAATGCCATTTCCTTCGGCGACGAGGCCGATCCGCACCACCTTCGCCCGGGCGTGCCGTGCGCAGTTGGTCAAGCCTTCCTGCACCAACCGATACAGGCACGTCCGCTGTTCCTCGTCCAACTCGGCCGTGGCACCAGATATCTCTAATGTCGCCATCCCTCCCCACCGCCGATTGAAGTCCCTCACCTGCGCCTGCAATGCCGGACCCAAACCCAAGTCGTCCAGCAGCGACGGTCGCAGCCCCACCGCCAAATCCCGCACCATCCGCATCGTCTGCTCGGTCAACTCCTTGGCCTCTCCGTGATGGGTTCGGAACTGCGCTTCGTCCTGGCGAAACCGATCCAAAGCACCCAGTTCCATCCGTAGCCCGGTCAACATCTGCCCCACCTCGTCATGCAACTCCCGCGATAAGCTCCGCCGCTCTTCTTCCTGCGCGCGCATCACCCGCGCCGAAAGCTCCCGCAATTGTTGCTCGTATTGCAGCCGCGCCCCTTCCAGTTGCCGAATGCGCCACACCGCCCCAAAGCTGATCACAATCCCGATCCCCAGAGCCAAACCCACCATCGTCCGCAACTCCCCGCGAAAGGTTTCCTGCTCTTCCCCCAACGCCTGCAACTGTCGTTGATGCACCACCTCGCTTAGCCCCGCCACCTCCCGCGAGATCGCCAGCAACTCCTCGCGCCGCGGCCTATGCTGCATCCGCAAAAAATACGTTGCCTGCCTCTGCTTCTCCGCCGCCGTCCAAGCAAACACCGGCATCACCATCTCGAAGTGCAGCCGATACTGCTCCTCCAATCGCTGCAATGGCCCCAACCCACTGGCCGGTAACGTCTGTCGCAGCCCTTCGAACAACCGCCCCACGTCCTCCCGATTCGCCACCACCTCCTTCCGATACCGCGGCCCCGCCGCCGGTGCTGAGTCCAACAAATAGTCTCGAATCACGATCGAGGAGTTCTGGATCCGTTCGTTGACCGCTTGGATCTTTCCCTGCCGTTCCGCGAACCGCTGTTGGATTCCGGCCGTCTCGGCAAATAGCCGCTGGGTCCGCTGCAGCATCGCCCAGCCCGGCCAAGCGATCAGCACGAGCAAACAGCACAGCCCCAACAACACCACTGGCCACGTCCGCTTCTTCATACACTACAGTCTAGACCCCGCCAAAGATACCCGACAGACCGTATTCCCCACCGCCCCTCGTCTGCGAAAGACTAAAGGCTTAATGCGCTTCCTCGTCCCCCTTCTCCTCCTCCTTGGCGCATCCTGCCGCCCCCCCGCTGGCGAGGCACCGAAGTCCACCCTTACGGCTGTCACAGTGTCCCCGGTTCTGCGCGTCGATCTCGCTCGCGACCTGGAACTCGCAGCCGAATTTCGCCCGTGGCAGGAGATCGACGTCCATGCCAAAATCGCCGGCTATATCAAGACATTGCCCGTCGAAGTGGGCGACCGCCTCCGCGAAGGGCAGTTGATCGGCCTGCTGGAAGTGCCCGAACTCCAACAGGAACTTGTTCAAGCACAAGCGGGCGAAAAGCGGAGCGAACTCGAAGTCGTCCGCTCCCGCAGCGAAGTTACCCGTTCCGAATCGGCCCTACAGATTCGCAAGCTCTCCTACGATCGCCTCGCCTCGGTCGCCAAGCAGCGGCCTAACCTCATCGCGCAGCAGGAACTCGACGACGTGGCCGCCCGATTCGCCGAAGCCACCGCCCAACTCGCGACGGCCCGCGCCACCCTCGCCTCGGTTGAAGAGCAAGTCCATGTGAGTCAGGCCGCCCGTTCTCGGGTTGCCGCCATGACCCAGTACACCCGCATCACGGCCCCCTTCGCCGGCGTCGTCTCCCAGCGGTACGAAGCGCCCGGCGCGATGGTGCAAGGCGGGTCCAAGCCGCTCATCCATCTTACGCAGGTGAACCGTCTCCGCCTCGTGCTCCCCGTGCCGGAATCGATCGTCCCGCGCGTTAAGCTCGGTGCTCCGGTTGAAGTCCGCGTGGACGCCGTCTCCACCGTCGTGCACGGTAAAGTCATGCGCTTCACTGGCATGCTCAACTCGAACACCCGCACGATGCAAACCGAAGTCGACGTGCCTAATTCCGCCTACTCTCTCAAACCCGGCATGTACGCCTACGCCACCATCACCCTTGACGCCAAGGACGACGTCCTGGCCATTCCCATCCAAGCCATCCGCGGCGACGCCAAACAACAGATTGCCATCGTCAACGCCAAAAACCAGATTGAACTCCGGGACGTCCGCCTCGGCCTGGAAACGCCCGAGCGCGTCGAAGTCCTCAGCGGCCTCAACGAAGGCGACCGCGTTGTCATCGGCAACCGCGGAGATTTGAAACCCGGCCAGACCGTAGACCCCCGCCCCATGGGCAAATAGGACCCCCTCACCCATGGCTAGCTTCGCAATTCGAAATCCCTACTTCATTATCGTCCTCTGCCTCATCTGCGCCCTCGTCGGCACGGTCAGCGTCGTCCGCATGCCGGTCGACCTCTTCCCTCCTATCAAGCTCCCCGTCGTCGTCGTTGCCACGTTCTACTCCGGCATGCCACCCGAGCAGATTGAGTCCAACATCACCGGTCGCTTCGAACGTTTCTTCACGCTCGCTTCCAGCGTGGATCACGTCGAATCCCGCTCGCTCGCCGGGGTGTCGCTCATCAAAATCTACTTCCAACCCGGCACCGACCCCGATGCCGCCGCCTCCAACATCTCAAACCTCGCCATGGCGAACCTTCGCCGCCTCCCCCCCGGCACCCTTCCGCCCATCGTACTCAAGTTCGACGCCTCCTCCCTGCCCGTCTGTCTTATCGCCCTCAAAAGCTCCGGCGGCGTGACGGAAACGCAGCTCCGCGACATCGGCCAATACACCATTCGGACCCAACTCGCTAGCGTCCCCGGCGCCTCCCTGCCGATGCCTTTTGGCGGCAAGTACCGCCAGGTGATGGTCTACGTCGATCCGCTCAAACTCGAAGCCCATCAACTCAGCCCCATGGACGTCGTTCGCTCCATCAACGAAGCCAACCTCATCCTGCCCGCCGGCGAAGTCCGCATCGGGCCCCTCAACTACCCACTCTATACCAACGCCCAAGTCGACGCCATGAACGAAATTGACGCGATCCCGCTCAAGACGGGCCGCGACCAAGCCACCGTCACCATCGCCGACATCGGCAAGGCCAAGGACGCCGAACAGATCCAACTCAACGTCGTCCGCGTCGACGGCCAACGCAGCGTTTATCTCCCGGTCCTGAAGCAGGGCGGCGATTCGAACACCATCGCGGTCGTCGACAACACCCGCGCCGCGCTCCCCAAGGTCACCGATGTCCCGGCGGGCATCTCGTCCACGGTCGTCTTCGATCAATCCGTCTTCGTCAAAACCGCCATCGACAATCTGCTCCATGAAGGCGGTCTTGGCCTCTTTCTCACCTCCCTGATGATCCTCGTCTTCCTCGGCAACCTTCGCGCCACCGCCGCTGTCATGCTCTCCATTCCCCTTTCCGCTCTGGCCACCTTCCTCGTCCTCGGCCTCACCGGTAGCACGGTTAACACGATGATCCTCGGTGGCCTCGCCCTGGCTTTCTCCCGCCTGATCGATAACTCCGTCGTCGTGCTCGAAAACATCTTTCGCTATCTCGAAATGGGAAAAAGCCCCCAGGAAGCCGCTGAAATCGGCGGTAACGAAGTAGCCCTGCCCGTCCTTGCTTCCACCCTCACGACGGCCATCGTCTTCTTCCCGGTCGTGTTCCTCTATGGCGTCAGCCGCTATCTGTTTACTGCCCTCGCCCTCGCTGTCGTCATCTCCCTGTTCGCTTCCTTTTTCGTCGCCCTTACCGTCGTCCCCCTCTTCTGCTCCCGCCTATTGAAAGCCCACCATCCCGGCCAACGCCGCAGCCTGTTCGGCCGCTTCGTACAGTGGTTCGATGGCCGCTTTGAAGCGCTCCTGCGCGGTTATGCCTTCGCGGTTGGCCGAACCGCACTCGCCCGCCCGACTCTTACCCTATTCGGCATCCTCCTCGCGTGCGGCCTCAGCTACGCTCTGTTTCCGCTCCTTAGCGTCAGCTACTTTCCCCGCACCGACGCCGGCCAGTTCGTTATCTCCATCAAAACCCCCGCCGGCACCAACCTCGAAGTTACTGAACGGGAAACCGAACGCATCGAGAATATCATCCGCAGCGAGATCCCCCCGGCAGATCTGAACTTACTCGTTTCTAACTTAGGCAACGTTCCTGATTTCGCGGCGATTTACTCCCCCAACGCCGGCCAGAACACCGGCTTCATCCAAGTCAGCCTTAAGGAAGGCCACCAGGTGAGCAGCTTCGAGTACATGCGCCGCGTCCGAGCCCGTCTGTCCCGCGAGCTCCCCCACATCGCGACTTACTTCCAGTCTGGCGGCCTCGTCGATTCCATTGTCAACCTCGGCCTACCTGCTCCCATTGACGTCCAGGTGTCCGGCTCCAACCTCCGCCTCGACTACTCGATCGCCAACCGGCTCGCCCGGCAAATCCGCCTGATCCCCGGGGTCAGCGACGCGTTCATCCCCCAGGACATTGACGCCCCCGCCCTGCGCCTCGATTTCGACCGCCAGAAAGTCGCTCAGCTCGGCCTAACCCAGCGCGAAGTCGTCTCTAACGTCATCACCGCCCTAACTTCATCACAAATGATCGCCCCCAGCTTCTGGACGGACCGACGCTCCGGCCTCGACTACCTCCTCACGGTCCAGTACAACGAAGATCGTATCAAGTCCCTTTACGACCTTCGCTCCATCCCCCTCCACAGCGCCCGCTCCTCGGACCCCGTCCGCCTCGACGCCATCACCGAAATGAAAAA
>CANNLB010000105.1 GCA_947505565.1 Acidobacteriota bacterium
TCCGCCCAGTCGCCTACCCTCAAGGCGCTCCGCATCGCGTGCGCAATCCCGGCAATCATGTCGAAGTTCCGATGCACCTGCTTACCGCCGTCGATATGGAGCTTGGTCACCTCGCAGTTGTTGATCCCCGAGTTCCGCGGTTCACCCGTATAAGCCAATACCGTTCGCGAAATCAGGTCATCATGATCCACCGGCAACGCCACCCGCCGAATCCCGTCCACCCGCAACTCCAACGCCCCCACCCCGCCGTACATCGCCGGATAGTAGTCCTGGCATCCCGTCGAAACCTTGATAATCCGCGCCTCAATATTCTGCGCCACGTTCCGCAACGCTTCAATAGCGTAGCCCTTCCCTAGTAGTCTATTGAACGCGCTCGCCAGCGTAATAATCAACGACGACGAACCACTGATCCCCGCCCCCGCCGGCGCTTCTGAATCCGTATCCAAGTCGATCCCCATCGGCGGCGCAAAGAAACGCACCAACTCCGCTAACAACGGCAGCTTATACTTTTTAGCCGAGGACAACTCAGCCAGAGAACCAAACTGCTCTTGCGCTACCAGATCCCGTGACCGCAGCACAATCCGGCTGTCCTCTCTCGTCCGCAGGTCGCACGTCGTATAGCGATCCACCGCAAAATGCACCGTACAAGCATTCGCATGGTACAGATACAAAGGCCAAATATCCAGGGTGCCACCCGCTACATCCACCCGGCAAGCCGATTTCGAAACAATACGCATGAACTAGCCAGTGTATCGCGCCAGTCTCACCTGTAACAGCCAAAGCGTCCCCACCGCCATCACCGGAACCAGCACCATCGTCCCCTGCACCATTCCCTCCGGCGTCATCCATCCCAGCACCATACTCATCGCCTCGTCGCTCAACAGCCTCGGAATCGCCAATACCGAGCAAAGCAAAATCAGGAAACCAATCCGAATCCGGCTCCGCGCCGCCTCTTCGCCCGCCGACCCTATCGCCGCCCGCACGGCCACCGCCGCCGTCAACAAACACGCCATCAAACTCACCACCACCAAACAAAGCAGCACCGGCAAAGGCGGCAGTACCCGCTTGCCCACCGAAACATTCACCGTCACAAATCCCAACACCAGAATCAGAAGCCCAATCGCCCAGCCCACCAGCGCCGTCCGCCCCAACGCCGCGAGCGAAATCGGTGACTCAAACGCCACCGCCACCGCCCGAGGCGAAACATAGAACACCGACAACAACGCATACGGGATCAACAGGAACAGGTCGAGGAACTCAATTCCCTTCACCCATGGCACAATCACCCCGAACAAAAACAGCACCGCCAAGTTGGCCAATAAGGCTCCTATGCGCATTCCAGTAGAATAGCGCCTGTATGCTATCTCGCAACAAAACTCTCGCGCTCGCCGTCGGCACCTGCGCTCTCCTTGGCTTCGGCTTCCAGGCCGCCCGCAAAACAAGCTCCAAAGATCCGCTCCTCGCTGGCTATGAAATCGTCACCGTCGCCGCTGTTGCCGACGCCGTCGACCAGATCACCGGCCAACGCGGCTTCATGTCCCACGACATGCGCCCCCGCACCATCACCGCCCGCGCCGTCGGTCGCGCCGTTACTGTCTACCTCGAGCCCACCACCCCCGAAAAAGCCACGCCCTCTCTTTCTACCCGCGAATCCACCGCCATGATCGACAACGGTAACCCTGGCGAAGTCGGCGTAATCGTCATCAAGGACGGCATCGACGTCGCTGGCATCGGCGGCCTCATGGCCACTGCCGCGAAGGCCCGCGGCATGGCCGGAGTCATCGTCGATGGCGGCGTCCGCGATCTAAAAGAGGTCCGCTCCCTCGGCCTGCCCATCTACGGCCGCAGCGTCGTCCCCTCCAGCACCGTCAGCCGCTTCGCTGGCGTCGCCCGAAACGTGCCCGTCCAATGCGCCGGCGTAGAAGTCAAGCCCGGCGACATCATCGTCGCCGATGAAGACGGGGTGGTCCGCGTCCCCGCCGCTCAGGCCGCCGAAGTACTCAAGCGCGCCCAGGAGATCGATGAACGCGAAACAAAGATGGTACCGTTTATCCGGCTCCACAAGGCGCTCAGCAAAGCCGTCGAAGTATTCAATCGGATTTAACTGACCCTTGTACTCAATTCAATAGCAGATTACCCTAGGGGTCGTAGGGTGAAATTTTTGCCCCCGCCGGATACTCAAATTCCATCCCGGCGTCGATAGATGGGTATATGCGGAATAGGCGCTTTGAGCCTCGGCTAATGTGTGCAGATCTCATCGAGGTCCACTGGCGTGACAACGCGGGTGGGCTGAAGAAGATGATCGCCAATCTCGAAGATATCTCGGCGTCCGGAGTTTGCATCCAAATGGATTCCGAGATCCCGTTGAATACGATCCTGACCGTCAGCGGCCCTAAGGGCGACTATGTCGGTCAGGTCCGGTACTGCGTCTACCGTGATATCGGTTTCTTTATCGGCGTCCAGTTCGAACCCGGCAGCAAGTGGTCCAAGCGCCAATTCAAGCCGCTGCACCTTTTCGATCCGCAGAGACTAGTTCCGGCAAACCAGCCGGAACTATAAAAAATTAGAAAAGGTGTCGGCAAACCAGCCGGAACTATAAAAAATTAGAAAAGGTGTCGGCAAACCAGCCGGAACTATAAAAAATTAGAAAAGGTGTCGGCAAATCAGCCGGAACTGCAAAAACGCTCAGAGCGCTGGCGAGTCCGCCCGCCGCCACGCTCCCTGAAACTCCTTCTCCACAAACACCACACTCCCGCCCCTCTGCTGTATCTTCAGGCTCTTCAACAGGTCCGCCGATGATCGCCCATTGCCCGGATTCTTCTCTAAATCCTTCCGGAAGACCCATTCCGCTTCCCCGGGCTTCCCCTGCCGCAATAGCGCTTTCCCTAGCGATTTCCGCGTCGGACAGTACCAATCCGGCGGCTCCACATACGACAACCCATCTTCCAACTCCACCGCTCGCCGCCACTGCTCGATCTCCGGCGACTTCTCTCCCAATCCGTGCCCCCAACGCCACACCCGCTAACGCCAACACCTGCTTAAACATCGCGACCGCCTCCGCTGGAATGTCTTTCGCAATCACGTCGATCATCCCCAACAACTCTACCGCCGCGCCCGCCTTGCCCGGTCCCGCCAAGGCCACTCCGCGCGTATGATGGAAAATCGCCCGCAAAAACCGATCCATTTCGGTCGGCGCCACCTGCTGGATCATCTCCTCCCACTTCTCAAAACGAACCAGCACCAGCCACTCATACGCCCCGTACGCTCCCAGCATCGACATGCCATCGATCACTCCTGCCACGTTCTTTCGCAACCTCTGCGCATAATCCCGCGTCCTGCTACCGGCCCTGCGTCACTCGCGAGTCAGCCACAAAGTACAAATTATGCGAGTAGTACCCCCACGGATACATCCCCTGTATGGCCACGCGCCACCAGCCCGGCGCCGGAACGAGTCGTTTCTCGGCTCTTCCGCACTGATCGTGCCGCCGGTCAGGCATCGCTGAAGGAACCCTCTTAGAACGCATAAGATGCTGCTAGTCCCTTCGGTTTGCCCGAAAGCTCGCACATACAGGGCAGTGAACGAAATGTGCGAGTTAACCCGTTTCTCGCAGGCGACGAAGTCGAAATAGCCATCGTCCAACGCATCGGCGATCTCCAATGGCGCTTGCTCCGAAATACGAAAAATGCGCGCGCCTTTAATGAAGATTGCTTCGCGCATGCGGCTCAATTCGCCCGCCCTGTGCGACTCATGACCAACTCTTGCGATCTCGACAGTGTCAATGCCTTCCGCCTCGGATCCGAAACGAAGCGCCTCCTGCACTTCCGCCCAGAAGAGTCCACAATCGTCCGTCTCGTCAATACCGGCGGCCGGGAACTGAATAGGTTTCGAAAACTCGATCCGTTGCCCCGGACGCCGCTCACAAAAAGCGCCGCAATCCTCGGGCTGTCATGGGCCGCCAGCAGAACGCACAAGGATCTAACCCATCGAAACTAAGAAGCAACCTACCCCTCAGGCAGACGAACAAAGCCAAGTTCTTACGGGCTGGTCCGCACCGCAAAACGTATTTCCGTCGCCTTTTCGGTCGCCGGCCGAGCCAATAACTTTTGCCGTCGCCTCCGGGGCTGCGTTTCACGTCGCAACAGCCTGAGGCTGAACGGTATCATAAGGATCAGTGGAACTTCGTCCCGGCCGCAGGCTGGTCCCGTGTCTGTTGGTGGCCCTATGGGGGACCGCTCTGACCCCTCACGCCAAAGCCCAGTCTCCGGATTCCACCTACCAAGGCCGTCGTATAGCCAGCATTAGCTACGAACCCGAAGCCCAGCCCTACACCCGCTCCAACCTCGAGCGGCTCAACCCCGTCAAGCCCGGCGACCCCTTCGCCATTGACGCCATCTCCCGCTCCATCGAGGCCCTTTTCGATATCGGCCGCTACGACGACCTCTCCGTCGATGCCGTCCTCTCGCCCTCCGGCGAAGTCAAACTCACCTATCGCACCATCTCCGCCTGGTTCATCGGGGGCGTCTCCATCGCCGGGGCCGCGGACCCGCCCGCGGAAGGACAACTCATCAACGCCACCAAGCTCGAACTCGGCCAGGCCTTCACCGAAGACTACCTCATCGAAGCCACCCAAAGCGTCCTCAACTCCCTCCGCTCCAATGGCCTCTACCGCGCCTCCGTAGAACCTCGCTTCTCCTACGACCCCCTCACCCAGCAGGTCCAAATTAAGTTTCAGATCGACTGCGGCAAGCGCGCCCGCTTCTCCACCCCGGTCATCTCCGGCGATCCCAAGCGCTCTACCGCCAGCCTGATTCGCGCCACCCATTGGCAGCGCGCCTGGGGCTTCCTCAGCGCCAAGCACCTCACCGAACAGCGCCTCTCCAGCGGCCTCGAACGCATCCGCTTCAGCTTCCAAAAAAGCGACTTCCTCTTGGCCCGCGTCACGCTCGAAGAGCTCCGCTACCTCCCCGCCGCCAATCTCGTCCAACCCACCATCTCCGTCTACGCCGGCCCCCGCATCCAGATCAAGGCCGTCGGCGCCAAACTCTCCCCCGGGAAACTTCGCCAGCTCGTCCCCATCTACCAGGAGCGCACCGTCGATCGAGACCTCCTCCTCGAAGGCAGCCGCAACATCGAAAAATACCTCCAGGCCCAAGGCTACTTCGACGCCGCCGTCGAGTTCGACAACCCCGACAACCCCAACAACGCCGAGCAGGTCATCGAATACTCCATCGACCGCCGCCTCCGCTACAAACTAGTCCACCTCGAAGTCTCCGGCAACCGGTACTTCAACCAACCCACCATCCTCGAACGCATGGCCGTCCGCCCCGCCACCCCCGTCCGCTACCGCAACGGCCGCTTCTCCGACGACCTCCTCCGCAAAGACGTCGATTCCATCGAAGCACTCTACCGCTCCAACGGCTTCCGCGACGTCCGCGTCTCCTCCCGCGTCGACAAAGACTACCAGGGCCGCACCGGCGAAGTCGCCGTCTTCATCGAGGTCGCCGAAGGCACCCAATGGTTCGTCGCCTCCATCGAACTCTCCGGCGTCAATCCCAAAGACCTCGAATACGCCCAAAGCTCCCTCCAAACCATCGAAGGCCAACCCTTCGCCGACTCTCTCATCGCCGCCGACCGCGACTTCCTCCTCAACTACTACTTCAACAGCGGCTTCCCCGATGCCACCTTCGAGTTCACCGTCAACCCCGCCGATCAACCCAACCAGACCCACGTCCGCTACTCCATCGTCGAAGGCCGCCGGAACTTCGTCCGCCGTATCCTCGTCAGCGGCTACCGCACTACGCGCCCCCGCCTCATCTACGACCGTATCCCCATCCAGTCCGGCGACCCCCTCTCCCAAAGCGCCATCGTCGAAGCCCAGCGCCGCCTATACGAACTCGGCATCTTTGCCAAGGTCGATATCGCCATCCAAAACCCCGAAGGTCGCGAGCGCGACAAGTCCGTCCTCTACCGCCTCGAAGAAGCCAGCCGCTACTCCTATACCGTCGGATTCGGCGCCCAACTCGCCCGCATCGGCGGCGGGAACACCACCCTCGCCGCTCCCGCCGGCGCCCCCGGCTTCAGCCCCCGCGTCTCCTTCGGCGTCAGCCGCGTCAACTTCCTCGGCGTCGGCCACACCCTCGGCTTCCGCAGCCAGGTCTCGAACTTCCAACAGCGCGTCGCCGTCTCCTACTTCGCCCCCCAGTTCACCGGCAACGACCGCCTCAACCTCAATCTCACCAGCCTCTTCGATAAGTCCCGCGACGTCCGTACCTTCGCCACCCAGCGCTTCGAAAACTCCATCCAGCTCGGCCAACGCGTCTCCCGCTCCACCAGCATCCAATATCGCTACGCCTTCCGCCAAGTCAAAATCGATGAGAAGACCCTCAACATCGACCCCGCCCTCATCCCCGTCTTCTCCGTCCCCGTTCGCATCGGCATGTTCTCCAGCTCCTTCGTCCGCGACCGCCGCGACGACCCCGTCGACTCCCGCAAAGGCGTCTTCTCCACCATCGACTCCGGCCTCGCCCACGGTGCCTTCGGCTCTCGCTCAGACTTCGCCCGCCTCCTCATCCGCAACTCCGTCTATCGCCGCATCAAGCGCGACCTCGTCATCGCCCAGTCCCTCACCATCGGCAGCATCTACTCCTTCGGCCGCGCCACCGGCGATGCCGGCGTCCCCCTCCCGGAACGCTTCTTCGCCGGCGGTGGCACCTCCAACCGTGCCTTCCCCGATAACCAGGCCGGCCCGCGCGACCTCGCCACCGGCTTCCCCGTCGGCGGCAAAGCCCTCATCAACCAAAGCCTCGAACTCCGCTTCCCCCTCATCGGCGATACCCTCGGCGGCGTCCTCTTCCACGACGCCGGCAACGTCTACTCCAGCCTCGACAAAATCTCCTTCCGCTACAAGCAGCGGAACATCGCCGACTTCGACTACATGGTCCACGCCCTCGGCTTCGGCGTCCGCTACAAAACCCCCGTCGGCCCCGTCCGCCTCGACATCGCCTACGGCCTCAATACCCCCAGCTTCTTCGGCTACGAAGGCACCCGCGACCAACTCATCCAGGGCGGCGGCCGCCGCGTCATCCAACGCATCAACCACTTCCAATTCCACTTCTCCCTGGGCCAGACCTTCTGATGACCAAACCGCTGATCACCAAACGGCTCCTTCTCCTGCTCCTCCTCGCCGGCTGCGCTCAGGCTGAAATCGTCGATCGCATCGTCGCCACCGTCGGCCGTAAAGTCATCACCGCCTCCACCGTCCGCCAGCAACTCCGCATCGCCGCTCTCCTCGAAGGCACCCCCAAGGACGAATCTCCCGCCGCCCTCGAAGCCATGCGCAACCGCCTCATCGACCGCCTCCTCATCCTCGAAGAGATGCGCGTCAGCCGTTACCCCATCCCCGAAGCCGCCGAGGTCAAGGCTGCCTTCGACGCCGAAATCGCGCAAGCCGGCGGGCCAGCCGCCTTCGACGCCCTCCTCACC
>CANNLB010000106.1 GCA_947505565.1 Acidobacteriota bacterium
AGAAGAGGAAATTGACCGCCTGGGCCAAGCCTTGTCGGCACAGAGCGAGCAACTGGAAGCGTTGCGGCGGCAGTTTGGTTTTGAGAAGCAGGACGTGAACGTAGACTTAGGTCCGCTCGGGTCGCTGTTTTAGGAGGAGATGACAATGGCGAGTTCCATACAGCACGGAGTTCAGAGTTCCACCCTGGCTGACGTACTTGAACGGGTTTTGGACAAAGGCGTGGTGGTGGCGGGCGACATTCGGGTTCGAATCGCCGACATTGAATTGATTGCTATCCAGATTCGGCTGGTCGTCTGTTCGGTCGACAAGGCGCGGGAGATGGGGATGGACTGGTGGGTGAACAACCCGACCTACCAGAAGCTAAGCGACCAGACCATTGATGGAGGCGGTCTGGCCCGTCTCGAGGCGGCTTTGACGCGGATGGAGCAACGGCTCGATCGACTCGAGCCGTTAGCTCCGGCGCTCGAAGCCCAGCAAACCGCCCAAACCGGCCAATTCGAGCTGCATTCGGATTAGCTGATCGGTGTACTCCGAGACCGCCAGGCTGAGCCGGAGGAAAGAGGTGGCTTCGCCCGCCGCTTGTTCGAGGAGCTGAGCGAGCGATGCGCGCTCGGACGGCCCAGATTCGGCGGCTAGATATAATTCCACCTCTTTAACTACCTCGGCCAGCGCCCCGATTAGCTTTCGCTCCTCGCCGCGCTGTTCGATCAAGGCGGTGATCTGATAGCTCATCGCCAAATAGTTGTACTCCAGATTTCGCTGCTCACTCTCTGAGCGCGTCCAAACCGCCTTGGGCATGGCGGATATCCTAGACCAAAGCGGCCCGAAGATCCTGGATTTCGCTCTGCAAGCGGCTGAGTCGGTCCGTGAGAAAGGGCGTCTCGGGCCCTCCCATGCCGCTGGGACGGTTCCAGCAGAGCTTCCGGCCGAGTTCGTCAAGTTGGGTCTGCATGGATTGGAACTCGTGGGCGAGCGAATACGCTGCCGTTTTCTGTTGCAGAAGCTCTTGGATGCGGTAGGCGGCGGCGAGATAATCGTACTCGCGGTCGCGCGGGTCTTCGGCGCTGACGGCTTCCCGTGCCAGATCGAGTAGCTTGAAGTGCAGTTGTTCGATCTCGCCTTGGACGCTGTAGGCGGCCGTCTTCTTCTGGAGCAAATCCTCGATTTGGTAGGAAAGGCTCAAATAATCATATTCATAGTCACGTTCAGTTTTCTTCGGAGGCATGTGTTTTTCCCTCTATTTGATTTATCGGAGCGTTCCGCCCGGATGTTAGTAATTTTCGTCGGAATCCTTACCGTGCCACGTTACCGGGTCACCTTACCGATGACCTCGAGCAATTGGTTAGGCTGAAACGGCTTGACGATCCAGCCTGTCGCCCCGGCCGACTTGCCCCGGAGCTTCATGTCCGGACTGGATTCGGTGGTCAGGAGAATGATGGGGACCGCGCGGCCCGAGGCCAGTGCGCGGATCTGGCGAGTCAATTCGAGGCCGTCCATGCGGGGCATGTTCAGGTCGGTGAGTACAAGATCGACGGTTGGGCTTTTCCGAAATTTCTCGAGCGCCTCGACTCCGTCGGCCGCTTCAAGCACCTCGAAACCGGAGTTCTTGAGGGTCACCCCGACCATTTGGCGCATGGTCGAGGAGTCATCGACAGTTAGTATTGTTTTCGGCATAATGTTTCCTGAGGCCGAGCCTCGCGACTAGGGTTGGAAATTAAAACAGTTCAACTGAGCCGCCGTTGGTCGGTTCCTCGCCGCTGGGCAGTTCCAGCGGGCTGGCGGGCCCCGGGCGGGCGGCGCGGTCGTGCAGTGCGCGTTCGGAGGCGGTTGTGTACCGGCTCCGAAGATCGGCCAAGCGAGCCTCGGTGCGGGGTAAAAAGTGGGAGTAGAGCGGTAGCCGGGCGGTGTCGCGCGCGATCGTAAGCAGTCGGCGGCGCAAAGTCGGGGCCACCGCGAAAGCCTCGCCGATGCCTTCGATCTCCGCCTGTACCTCGGCGAGGCCTTGCCGCAGCTCCCCGGCTGGTCCGGCGACCGCCGCCACACGGCCCCGCAACTCGCCCGCCGCAACGCCCAAGGAGGCACCGATGCCGGTTGAGCGGTCGAGCAACTCCTCGCCGAGCAGACCGCGGGCGGTTGAGCCGGTCTGGGCGGCCTCGGCCAGCGCCGAGAGGTCGCCTTCGAGGGTGGTGAACTCAAGAGCCCGGCGGGCCGAGATCGCTTTGGCGTCGCGGGAGATCGCCCCGGCCTCAGCACCAAGGATATCGAGAGCGCTGGCTGCGCCGGTGCGCGCCGAATGGATTTGGGCGTTGACGGCCGAAAGCGCGAGATCGGAATCGATCGTCCGAATCTCGGACCGGTAGGAAGAGAATAAACTCCGGATGGTCGCCGTCGACCTCTTAAGCGCCGGGGCGATCAGTTCCCGCTCGGTGTCGAGCGTCGAGCGAACCAAACTGGCGATCCGGTCGAGCGTCCCGGCGAGGAGGGCCAAGGCGCTGTCGCTCGAAGCGCCGCCGCCGGAAGCGTCATGCCAAGCGTCGCGCGAAGCGCCGCTTGCCGCGCGGAAGCCGAGCGAATCCACAAGCGCCGTCAGTCCGGCCATCGTCCGGGTAAGCCCGTCCCGCAATCCTGCGAGGGCCTCGGCGATCGATTCTTCAATGCCGGCCAGTTGTTCGGCTTCAAGAGCCGTAACCCGGCAAACGAAGGCGATCACTGGGGGGCCGGTCGCCGGGCCGTCGAGTTCGGCATCGACCGCCGCGGCCAACTCAGCCAAGGCCGCGCAGCAATGTTCGATGCGCTGACGGACTGAATCATGGCTTTGCAAGGCGACTACGACCTGTCCGACGCAGCCGAAGATGACCGGCTTCAGGCCCGCGATCTCGGCGCCAAGGGCCCGCAATCGGACCTGTTCCTCGCCCAGTTGCCGCAGTCCCTGACGGCACGCCTCCTGCTGTTCGACCGCCTGACTCCGATGCCGGTCGAGAGCGACGAGCAGCTCCTGGTTCTCGCGGGCGGCCTGGCTGCTCGATTCGGCGATCTGGTCCGCTTGGCGGTCAAGCCAGTCGCGGAGCCGCTGATTAATTTTCCGCAGCTCCTCGGCGAGGGTCTCCGAACTGCCCCGGGCGTCGAGGGCCGTCGCCGTGCCATCGATGCTCAGCAGAGTCGCCAAGGGTCCGAGCGATCGCAGCATGGTATGGAGTTCATGCTGTCCGTGAGCGAGGCTGGCCAACTGCAGAGCGGTGCGGTCGAGCCCGGCGATTACTTGGCGATGCGCCCCGGCGGCCTCGGCGAGCAGACCGAAGGCGGGCGTGGCAACATCATGGGCCGCCTGAATGTTCCCGCCGATCAGTTCGCCGGTTGAGGCTTCTTCAATCGCGCGGCCGGCTTGGCCGAGCGCGTCGAGCAAACGGTAGCTGTCGGCGGCGAAGTTGCCAATCCGCAGGAATCCGGCTTCGGTTCGCTCGCTCCAACCAATCAGAGCGGCGCATTCGACTTTCATCTGGGCTATCTGGGAGCGGAGTTCGCCACGCTCGGCGGCGGCACCGCGGCGGAGCTGCAAAGCTCGACCGACGAGGTAATCAATAGCCACGGGAACGGCGGGAAGCGACCAGGACATACTTACTGAATTTATCGGCCTTTCCTGTCCAAATGTGAGCTTTCCTCGGGCCGCTGGGCTCGCCGGGCGGGCCGCGAAGGCAGTGGTCAGGGCCAATGGCGATTCCACCGAGCCCAGCAAACACAGCACTCGGGGCGAGGACGGGGGTGATTCCGTTCGAGGATCCGCTTGCTCTCTGGCGGCAAGTCAAAACAAAGCAAGGCTTTGCGCAGCAGAATCCGATTGCACGGGCCCGGCATGGTCCGCTCGCCGACCCGGTTGAATGGGGCGAATGGGACGAACCGGTCCACTGCGGGGATGACTCGCCGCGACCCGTAGAAGCGCGCGGTCAGACGGCGGGCCGGCACAAGACCCCGTTCGATCTCGGCGAGCGTATACTCACCTGGCGGGGCCCTCGCGAGGGCTGCAGCCCACCGATCCGTCGCCAGAATGGCGAAGGAGCGCAGCGCCAGTTCGACCCCCGCATGCTTGGCGCGTGCGGTTTCTGGCCGGAGGCGCAGGACGTCGACCAGACCAAAGGACTTGGCTCCGGCGCCAAGATCGGGCAGGGCCACCTCGGCCAGCGCGTCAAGCGGGCGGCCGTCACGTAGGAATCTGGCTTGGTGGGAGGCGCGCGCGTCGACGAACCTCCGCTTGGCTCCGCCCGGGGAGGGGCTGCCATGGCGGCGGTAAGGGGCATCCCTCGCGATGGGCGAGCGGGGCAAGGCACGCCGCGATCCGATACTCCTTGCCGGCGAACAGGATTCCCGCCCTACTAGCCGGATGACGTAGGCTTACTGAGTGGTCGGCAGAGATTCGAGCATCATACCCGCAAACGGTCGGCGATTGCCTTCGCGAGGTCGGCGAGAGGGACGATTGAGTGGGGCAGGCCGGAACGGACGATCGCCCCCGGCATTCCCCACACGACGCTCGAGGCCTGATCCTGGACGAGGAGTTCAACCCCGGCCCCGTGGAGTTCAGCCGCGCCGAGCAGGCCGTCCTGGCCCATGCCCGTAAGGACCACCCCGAGGGCGGCCGAGCCGAAAAGAGGCGCCGCGCTGCGGAAGAGGACGTCGACAGCCGGTCGGCAGGAGTTTTCTGGTGGACCGTCGTCGAGGCGGATCCGGACGCCGGAGGGCGACGGCGCCAGCTTGAGATGGCGACCACCCGGCGCCAGATAGACCGTACCGTTAGTCAACAGTTCGCCATCGGTGGCCTCCCGGACGGCGAGCGCACAGGTCTCGTTCAGCCGGTTGGCGAGCGGCGCGGTGAACAGGGCAGGCATGTGCTGGACGATCACCACGGGGGCCGGCAGGGTCGCCGGCAGGCGCGTGAGGATCTGATGGAGCGCATGGGGGCCGCCGGTCGAGGTGCCGATCAAGACGAGGCGGGGCGCCGGGCGCCGGGGCGGCGGGGGCATCCCGGTCGCCCGTGGTATTCCGATCGGCTGCGGTGGTCCCGCCGGCCGCAGGACCGGACCGGGACGGCCCAGAGACCGCAAGATCGGCAAGAGTTGGCCGCGTAGAATCTCGAGCGTAGCGGCGGCGCCGGCCGCCCCGGCCGGTTTGGAGCAACAGCCAACGGCGCCGCGGGAAAGCGCCTCGACCGTCTGCACCGCGCCGGTCTGGGTGGCGCTGCTTAACATAACGACCGGCAGGCTCGGATGCAGGTGACAGATCGCCGACAAGACGTCGAGACCTCCCATGCCGGGCATTTCGACATCGAGGGTGACGATGCCGGGGGCGCAGGATTCGATTTTGGCCAAGGCGGCACGGCCGTCGGCGGCGATGCCGGCCACTTCAAAGTCCGGTTCGTCGCCGATCAACCGGACGAGCAGTTGCCGCATGACGACAGAATCGTCGACGACGAGCACCCGGATTTTTCCTAATGACGAGGGCGGCATAAGTCTGCTGATCGAGAGGACGGCAGTGGGCGAAGGGGCAGCCTAGCTGAGTTGGAACTGCTCGACCACCAGGTTCAAGTCGGCGGCGAGCTTGGTGAGCTCGCGCGCGGATTCGAGGGTGTCGGCGGCCCCTTGGGCGGTGTGCCGGGCGGCTTCGGAGACGCTCGTAATGTTTCGGGCGATCTCGTTGCCACCCATCGCGGCTTCGTTGGCGCTGCGGGCGATCTCATTGGTGGTCGCCGTCTGCTCTTCGACCGCCGATGCCGTCGTGTTCTGGTAATCGTTGATCTGCTTGATGATCTCACCGATTTGAGTGATAGCCTGGACGACGCCACGGGTGTCGTTCTGAATCGCCTCGATCTTCTGGCTGATGTCCTCGGTGGCGGCGGCGGTTTGCTTGGCGAGCTCTTTGACTTCGGTAGCGACCACGGCGAAACCCTTGCCGGCCTCGCCCGCGCGGGCGGCTTCAATGGTCGCATTGAGCGCGAGCAGGTTGGTCTGCTGGGCGATCGAAGTAATGACCTTGATGACCTTCCCGATCTGGACACTGCTTTCGCCGAGCTTGTTGACGGTTTGCGTGGTTTGCTGGGCGACACCGACGGCAGTGGCGGCCATGCGGGCGGCTTCGGTGGCGTTGCGGGCGATTTCCTTGATGCTCGCGTTCATCTCTTCGGCGCTGGCGGCGACCGAGCCGATGCCCTGGCTGACTTGCTCGGAGGCGGCCGAGACGCGGGTGGCTTGCTGGGAGGTCTCGGTGGCCCGCGAGCCCATCTGCTGGCTGACGGCGGTCAACTGTTCCGAGGCCGTGGCCAGGAACTGGGCCTTGTCGGCGACAGAATGAAACGCCTCCCGGAGCCGGCCGACCAGATCACGTTCGCGGTGGACCTTTTGCAGCCGTTCGAGGGCCGAAGAGACGAGGGTACCTACCAGACGGAGCGCCTGCGTGCGTTCTTCGGAAAGAGAGAGGAACTCAATGGCGAAGAACTCCATTGTAGCCACAACCACCCCTTCGACTTCAATGGGGAACGAGATGCCGCTCTTGATCCCTAGTTTTTGAGCGGGAGCGGTGAACGGACAGTCCTGCAGATAGCCGATGTCGCGGATGAAGAACAGATCGCGATTGCGCCAAGCGCGACCGCTGAGACCCTCGCCTTCGCGGAAGGTCGCCTCGCGCGTTGCCCGGCGGAAGTCTTCGCTCGCGACGCCGGAATCGACGGCGAAGCGCAGTACGGGAGTGGCCGGATCCATCATCCAATAGCCGCCGTAGGCCCAGCCAAAGGCCAGCCGAACCTCATCGAGGGCGGCCTTGGCGGCCTCCTCGGGCGTCGTCGCCTGCCCGACGAGCTGGAGGACCTGATTGACGGCCTGCGTATTGGCCATCACCTCGGCCTGCAGATCGGCGTTTTGGAGCCGGGCGAGCGATTGGGCGATCAGCGTGGCGATCTTGCGCAGCGTCTCGGCGCGTTCGAGCGAAATCTCGACCGCCTCGAGGGCGAAGAACTCGATGGCGGCGGTGACCTCGCCATTGGTAATCAAGGGGAATCCAACGCCGCTGACCGCCCCGGCGCCTTGCGCCTCGGCCGCCCGTCCGCACTCGGGCAGTTCGGCGAGATTGGCAGACCAGAACAGATCGCGCTGTTTCCAGGCCCGCCCGCAAATGCCCTGTCCCTCGCGGACGCGGGCCGAGGCGTTGAGCCGACAGAACTCTTCGGTAAACGAACCGGACTCCTGTTTAAAGCGCAGTACCATGCCTTCCGGATCGAGGGCCCAGAAGCCGCCATAGGCCCAGCGGAAACTTTCCTTGATCGTTTCGAGGGCGATGCGGACAGCGTCCTCCCCGCTGGAGGCCTGGCTGACCTGTTCGAGAATCTGGTTGAGCGCCTTGGCGTTCACGGCGG
>CANNLB010000107.1 GCA_947505565.1 Acidobacteriota bacterium
GGATTGGCGCAGCGGGCATTTCTAACTGGAGTCTACCCTACGGGTTGTGCCCGTTTCCGGCGGTGTATTTGTAAGTTGTTGAAATAAGGGAAACCATAAATTTCGATGGTCGGTGACAACCCTAGAGAGCGAGGGAAATAGACTAGGTTTCTGGTTCGGGACGAGACTGCGACCTGGTGTTCCGAGGGCGTCGGCTTCCTGCACACTTCGGCAGGTTTGGAGGACCGTCGTGGGCTAACCAGCGAGCTCCGGACATTGACGGTGCGTTCGTAGGAGGGCGCGGAGGAGGTTCTCCATTTCTACTTCGTCGTATAGAAAGTAGTGGCCCTGGCGGGGTAGCTCGTGATATCCGCCGTCGGGAATCAGAGTGTGGAGATGGCGCGCTACACCGACGGGCACTACCTGGTCGGCTAGCCCATGGGTGATCAAGACCGAGCAGGCCGTCAGTTGCGCGAGGTCGAGATGCGGGTCGGAGTACAACGCTTGTACCTCCTGGAGCATCGACCCAGGACCCTGGGCGTAGCTTTCACGGCGGTTCTGCTGGAACGCTTCTTCCACCTCCGGCCGGGAAAGCGTTTGCCGGTCGCCGGCGGATAGGCCGCTTTTGATGTCCTCAAAATAGCTCTCCCAGTGGTTGAAGAGCCGATCGCCGTGCTTGGCTTCAATGCGCAAAAATTTTGACTGACGGAAACTGGCTAGCTTCGCGGAAAGCAGAATATGCCAGGTCTCGTGGGAAAATCGCCGCCAGTTGGAGATGAGATGGGGGAGGCCTAAGCTGCCGGCCAAGGAGACCGCATGTAGACCGGGCAAGTGGCCGCAGGCCAGCGCATAAGTCGCTCCGGCGGAGAACCCGAGAATCGAGAATGGCGCGCTTTCGCCGAGCAATTGGCTTGTCAACTCGCGCACGTCGCTGGCCCAATCCGTCACGGTGCGGTTACGCGACGGGGTCGACAGACCCATGCCGGGGCGGTCCGGGGTAATTAGGCGGATGCCCAAGCGCTGCAGGAGGGCGTCATTGGCGGCCATGCACTCGATCCGGGAGCCTTGGAAGCCGTGAAAGTAAAGGATTGGCGTCCCGTCGCGCGGCCCGCGATCCATGAACGCCAGCGTTCTGCCATCGTGTAAGGTGATTTTGGCGAATCCCGGGGCGCTTTCGCCAGGGGCGGGACGGAAGTCGGGTATGTCGGCCATCAAGTCGGCCACCGTCTCGCGCAGTCGTTCGGTATCTTGCTTCGGGTCACCCGTGGGCGATAGCGGGGCTCCGATGCGGACACGAATGCGGAACGGTGGATTGGTTTCCGCCGTTGCCGCCTCGGCGTCCATCGCGGCGAGGATGACCGTTTCCGGCGACCAGTCCAGGCGCAGGCCGCCAATTGCGGTCGGTACCACGGGGGTGCCGGCTTTCATCGCGGCGACCATGGAGCCGGTGCTCCAGTTCTGGAGCTGTCGGACGGGGTCGGCGATGGCGCGACCGGCGGGGAAGATCAACACGACGTGGCGTTCGCCTTCGCGCAGGTATGCCGCGATCGTGTCGGAGACGCCTTGCCGTTTACCCAGAAGCGGATCGGCGACGAGAAGGGCGATGCCGTAGTGGTGCAGGACCCAGCGTTCGGCACGCACCATCCAATTTCGGTTGTCGGCGGTGATGACGATGCGGGGTACGCAGCCGATCCGGATTGCGAGCAAGTGGCCGAGGATGAAACCGTCGACGCCGGACTTGTAGGCGTGATTGGCGGCGAGTACGAACGAACCATTCGGCAGATGCTCCACTCCTTCGACCTCAATCCACCGGAGGATGTATTTGGCAAAGAGGACTTGCATCAACCGGATGGGCCATCCTTGAGCGCGAATGACGTCCGGCGCGCCGACTAGTTCGCGCCGCAAAAAGAGATGCATCGGGATCGCGATAGCCGCGCAGCCGAGCGCCGCGAAACCGGCGGACCGGGCGAGTTTACCCCAGAAACTCTTCGGTGCTTTCGCTCTCATTTTCTCCCCCACTCCCTCTGGAGTTTCACACTATCACAAACCCTTGGCAGGCAAAGGTCAATCGAGTTGTTGCTGGCGAGGCCACGGCGGACCTTTCCGCGGGGTTGCGGAGTGGCGAGGGGGGTAAGTCGGCCTCGGCGCCCCCCAGAAGTTGACCATTATGTTGAGTTCTGGATTATGTAGAGTCAGGGGCCTCGGAATAGAGATCGCGAAGCCCCCATTCGTTTTGGTCTCCTTGGGACTCTACATAATTGGGTCGGGTCATAACGTTGACCCGATGTTACGGCGGCAACTTGTGCGGTTCTATTCCGGAGTTTCTCTTGGCTGTACTCGGAGGTGTTCGGTGGTTCTCCGTACGCGGACTTCCCGTACGTAGATGGATTTGCTTCCGGATGGTGGAGTGAACCAAGAGTAGGCGATCAGAAAGCGGTCTTTGCCGAGAGGGAGGAGGGAGGTGTAGCCGCAGGAATCGGCCTGGATTTTCGATTTATCGGGGACGGGGACCAGCGTCGTGGGTGGCGACCAGGTTTGGCCGTAGTCGGTGGAGAAACGGAGATCGACACCGGGGCGTCCGGAGGCGAGGACGAGGACGCCGTTTTTCAGCTGCAGCAGACGGGGCAGAACGCCAGTTTCGGTGAAGGCTTCGGGCTTTGACCAGGTGCGGCCCTGGTCGTGGGAAAGGGCTTTGTACATGGGGCCGAGGCCGTTGCCGTCGGTGGTCCGGAGGATGGCCAGGAGATCGCCGCTGGGGAGGAGCTCGAGCGCGGGCTCGGTGAAGCCGTCGCGCCGGCGGTCGGGTTCGTTGTAGAGAATATGGCCGATCTTCTGCCAGGTGTTGCCGTTATCGGCGGAGCGGTAACTGGCGGCGGAGGTGTAGGGGCTGGGCTGGCTGGCGTGATAGTAGGGGTAAGTCAGAGCGACGAGAGAGTTGTCCTTCAACACCTTTATGTCGCCCCACCAGATTTGCGGGATGAGGCCGCCGGTGGCGTAGCGCAGGGCTTCGGGGTCATTTAGCGGATGGCTCTCCGGGGTCCACCGCGTGGTGTAGCGCTGGAAGAAGATATTACGCAGTTGGGAAGGGAGGTCATTCAGGAGATAGAGCTGAAAAGGGGTTTTGTAGCTGACGCGTTCGGCGTGCTGCGTGGGGAGTGGGATTTGCGTGATGGGGGTGGCGGGAACGGTGTCGGTGCGGAGGCGTTCGCCGTTGGGGAGTAGCAAGCCGTAGGGGCGTTTGGGGGCACCTGGATCTTCGCGCCAAGTGCGTCCGTTGTTGGTGGAGACGTAGATTTTGCGGGCTTTGCCGTATGAGGCGGCCGAGTCGGGTTCGACATGGACGAAGAGCAGGAGTTCGCCGTTGGTGCCAGCTTCGAGCGAGGGAAACTGCCAGCGGCCCCAGCGGTGTTCCTCCGATGGGCCGGCGGCGACGAGCCGCGCAGGGCCGAGTTGAACCTTTACTTGGGCAGAAAGGGATAAGGCGAGAAAAAAAAGAGAGACTCGCAAGATTCGGGCCATTGTATCGCGTTTTGAATCGTGATATCATCCGGCCGTCCGCGACTCGGATTAAACTTCTTTCTTTTGAGGTCCTATGGTTTCCACGTGCCGTACTTACTTGTTTCTTTTACTGACCGGATTGCTCCTGCTGGCGCAAGTGCAACCGGTTGGCACCGTTGACGGTTCGGTATTGGATAGTTCAGGCGGAGCAGCGGCCGGGGTAAAGGTTACGCTGCGCAATTTGGAAACAGGGGTTGCCCGAGGCACCCAATCCAACGAAAGCGGAAACTATTTTTTCCCGTTGGTGAATCCGGGCCGATACGAGGCTTCTGTGGAGAAGGCCGGTTTTAAGAAGGCCTTACAGGAGTTGACGGTGCGCACGGGCATCCGCGCCACGGCCGATTTTACGCTGCAACTAGGGCAGGTGACCGAGTCGGTACAGGTGACAGGGGAGTCGCCGTTGCTGGAGGTTTCGACGTCTTCGGTGAGTCGAAATATCACGCAGAAGACGGTGCAAGATATGCCGCTGCTGGGGCGGAATGTTTTGATGCTCGTGAATCTCGCGCCGGGGATTACAAATAACTCGCCGACGGGGAGTTCGACGGGGTTGATCGACATCGACAGCGTCTCCTACACGTCCGCTTCGGGCGCGAGCAACCGCACGAATGAATTTTTGCTGGACGGCATTCCGAACAACGTTTCCGACCGTGTTGCCTACATTCCGAGCGTGGATGACGTGGAAGAGTTTACGGTGTCGACGAACGCCCTGGACGCCGAGTACGGCCACGGCGGCGGCATGTACGTGAACGTAGTTACCAAGGGCGGGACCAACGCGCTGCACGGCAACCTGTACGAATTCCTGCGCAACGACAAGCTGAACGCCAACAGTTTTTTCGGCAACCGGGCGGGCTCGCCGCGGCCGGTGTTCCGGTTCAACCAATACGGGCTGACGGCGGGCGGCCCGCTCGTGAAGAACAAGACCTTTTGGTTTTTCAACTTTGAGGGGTTGCGGCAGCGGACGCCGGCGATTTACCGATTTACGGTGCCGACGGCGCTGCAGCGTACGGGCGATTTCTCGCAGACGCTCAACGTGGCTGGGGTTGCGTTCCAGATCGCCGACCCGTTGACGACAACGCCGGCGGGCGCGCGCACTTTGTTTCCGGGCGGCAAGATACCGGCGACGCGACTGAACGCGGTGGCACGGAACGTGATTGGTCGCTATCCGGCGGCAAATCTGCCGGGCGACAACAACACGGGCGCGAACAATTTCTTTGGTCAGGTACCTGCGCCGTACGATGGCGAGAACTACTCGGTGCGCATCGACCAGAACTTCAAGAACCATCGGCTTTTCGGACGTTGGTCGGCCAACGAGGGCTTCCCCGGCACGCCGACGCCGTGGGACATCGGCGGCGGCGTGGGCGCGCTGGAGGGCAACAACCGGGCACAGACGTCGATCGGGCTCAGCGATATCTACACCGTGAATCCGTCGATGGTGATCACGGCACAGGCGGGGTTCACACGATGGACGCAGCAGGGGACGCACCCGGATTTCGATCAGTCGACGCTGGGGATTTCGCCTTCGCTCATCAGCCAGATGCAGCAGAAGATTTTCCCGCGGTTCAACATCGCCGACAGCTACTACATCGGGGCGTCCGAGGGCCGGTGGTACGAGCATACGAATACGTTTTCTTTCAACCTGGGGGTGTCGAAAAACTGGCGGAGCCACAATATGAAGTTTGGCCTTCAGAGCCAGGTGAAGCAGAACAACTCGCAGGGTGCCAATCGGCCCGGCGGGGAGTATAACTTCGACCGCGGTTTCACGCAGCCAAGCGCTTTCACAACGGGCAACAATCTGGGCAATGGCATTGCCAGTTTCCTGTTGGGATATGCCAGCAGCGGCCTGTTGAACCTGCGCGCGGCGACCGCACCGCAAAGCCCGTTCTACGGCTTCTACTTCCAGGACGACTACAAAGTGAACTCGAAGCTGACGCTCAACTTCGGCTTACGATACGACCTGATGCTGGGCATCACCGAACGCTACAACCAGAACACCCTGGGGTTCGACCTGGTAAATTCCAACCCGATTGAAGCGGCGGCGAAGACGGCCTATTCCACGAGTCCGATTCCGGAACTGGCGGCGGCGAACTTTACGGCGAAGGGGGGGCTGTTCTTCGCCACCAAGGACAACCGGCGGAGCATTATCGCGGACAAAACCAACTGGCAGCCTCGCATCGGCCTGGCCTATCGCGTACTGCCGAAGACGGTGATCCGCACGGGCTACGGCATTTTCTATTCGGTCTGGTGGCAACCGTTTGTAAACGCCACGGGTTTTTCGGCGCAGACCGACATGGTTTCCACGCTGGACGGCGGGTTGACGCCGGCCGATACGCTGGCCAATCCGTTCCCGAACGGGCTTGTGCAGCCTACGGGGGCGGGGTTGGGGCTGAAAACCCTGCTGGGCCAGACACTTTCGCCCTACGATTATTCGCGCAAGAACATCCGCAACGATCGCTGGAGCTTCGGGTTCCAGCAGGAACTCCGCCGCAACCTGCAGTTCGAAGTGAACTACGTGGGCCAGCGCGCACCGAACTTAATCGCCAGCACGAGCGCCAGCGATTCCGGCAAGGTGATCAACGCGGGCTGGAACGGCACGGGCGGCACCTTTGACCAGAAGTACTACGGGCTGGGTGCGCGTCTGAACGTGCGGGTTCCGAATCCGTTCCAGGGACTGATTCCGGCGCCGAGCGGCTTGGCTGGATCGACGTTGACGGTGGCGCAGTTGCTGAACCCCTATCCGGCGTTTGGCAACATCAACCTGAACCGGTCGCCCGGCGGGACGAGCAACTACAACTCGCTGCAGATCAGCGCGACGCAGCGCCTGGCGGGCGGGGCGATGGTACAAGTGGCCTATACCTTCTCCAAGCAAATGGAGACGTTGCGCTACATAGAGCCGAGCGATCCGGCGCCGGCGCGAATGATTGGGCAGTTCGACAATCCGCACCGGCTGTCGTCGGGCATTCTGTACGAATTGCCATTCGGCAAAGGCCGCCTGGCGTCGGGCCTGACGGCGCTGAATAAGGTGATCGGCGGTTGGCAGTGGAGCGCTATGTACATTTACCAGACGGGAGCGGCGGTAGCGCTGCCGGCAGCGCTCGCGACGGGAGTGAATCCGAAGCTCGACAACCCGACAATTACCAACTGGTTTAACGGCGGGTCGATGGCGGTGTTGCCCGGCTTCACGGCGCGGCGCAATCCCTACTTCTGGACGGGGCTGCGCGGGCCGACGATCAACAATTGGGACATGGGCTTCATCAAGAACACCACGGTCTACAAGGAGCGGGTGAAGCTGCAGTTCCGGTTGGAGATGATCAACGCGTTTAACCGCGTATGGTTTGGGGGTATGAACACCAACCTCACGAGTGCAACTTACACCCAGCTGACGGGGCAGGCGAACCAGCCTCGCAACATTCAGGTTGGGTTGAAGTTAAGCTTTTAAGCGGGGATTTTTAAATCAACAGAGCCGCTGGCACTGCTGCCAGCGGCGCTTCTCCCGCACGCGCAGGATGCGGCGCCGAAGTCGGTTTGATGGTCGTTGGGGCCGGTGGTTCGTTCGGCTGTGGACGCGGCGGGGCGGAATCCGATTGATGTCCTGGTGGCGCGGAAAGACGCGCGCAACGGGCTGCGTGCGGTGGGCCTGGCTGACAAGGGCAGGCAAGAAAACTCTTTTGATGTATTCAGGGCCAGATGAAATATCAAGAGCTGATTTTCTGCCTGTTCGCTGTTTAGTGTGGGTAAGGCCGGATAGAGCGGAGCGGCAGCGTTCGACGGTTTGGGTTGCGGGGCCGGTTGGAATCTAGGGACCACGGAGTGTGCGGTGTCCCTGTTCGGGAAAGAGTGT
>CANNLB010000108.1 GCA_947505565.1 Acidobacteriota bacterium
CGAACCCTATCTCGTCCTCGGCGAAGCCCATGGCGTCTACCTCGACGGCTACGGTGCCGTCTTTACGGCCAGCGTCAATCTTGTCGAAGGACCCAACGTATCGCCCTTTCGCCAGGCTATCTCCGCCAAAGAACGGGCCGATCTCCGCCAACGAAAGCTCGACCGGCTCGTTAAGCTCCGGGGAGTCATGCGCGAAGCCCTGGTCGTCTCCGCCGGCATGCTCGATACGGTTCCGATTAACGAACAAATCGTTGTCTCCGTCGCCCTGCCCCGCTATCACTGGGAAGACACCGCCGGTCTCCCCTCTCAAATCGTGATGCAGGCCGCCCGCCTTGCCCTCGTCAATCTGCAAGTAAACCCGCCCAAGGATGATGCCGCCTTCCTCGCCGCTATCCACACGAGAGAGAACTAATGCGCCTTGGCGAAATCCTGATGGCCAAGAAGTTGGTCTCCGAAGAAGATCTTGATAAAGCCCTGGAACTCCAACGCGAACGCGGCGAAAAAATCGGCAAAATTCTCGTCGACCTCGGCTTCATCGCCCATCGCGACATCCTCGCCGCCCTCAGCGAACAGCTCCAACTACCCCTCGTCACGATCGAAGGCACGCCCTTCTCTGCTCCCGAACTCCAGGGCCTCTCCCCCCGCTTTCTCCGCCAATCCCGCTGCCTCCCCTACGGGATGTCCGACCAAGGCCTCACCCTAGCCATGGCCGATCCGCTCGACTTTGAAACCATCGCCGCCGTCCGTGGCTTCACCGGCATGAAGGTCCAGCCCGTTCTCGCCGCGGAAAACGAACTGCTCGAAGCCATCGATAAACACTACGGCGAATCTGCCGCTCGGCAAGACACCGGCGACGAGTTCGGCAACGAAGACGGCAAAGCTGATCTGGAACAGCTCCGCGATATGGCCAGCGAAGCGCCGGTCATCCGTACCGTCAACGCCATCATCGCCTCCGCCGTCGAAAAACGCGCCAGCGATATTCACCTCGAACCTTACGAAAAAACCTTCCGCATTCGCTTCCGCATCGACGGCATTCTCTACGAGCAGGAAACCCCGCCCAAAGAAATGAAGTTCGCCCTCATCAGCCGCCTCAAGCTGATGGCCCGCCTCAACATCGCCGAACGCCGCCTCCCGCAGGACGGCCGCATCAAAGTCAAAACCCTCGGTCGCGAGGTCGATCTCCGCGTCTCCACCCTGCCCACGCTCTACGGCGAATGCGTCGTCATGCGTCTCCTTGACCGCTCCGCCGGCGACAACTTCTACGACCTCCGCAAGCTCGGCTTCTCCCAGCAAATGCTCGACCGCATGGAGTTTTATACCAGCCTGCCCCACGGCATCATGTTCGTCACCGGGCCCACCGGCAGCGGCAAATCCACCACGCTCTATTCCGCTCTCAAGCGCATCAACGGCGCCGACCGCAAAATCATCACGATCGAAGACCCCGTTGAATACCAGATGGACGGTATCAACCAAATTCACGTCAACAACCAAATCGGCCTCACCTTCGCCAGCGGTCTCCGCCACATCATGCGGCAGGATCCGGACGTCATCATGGTCGGCGAGGTCCGCGACCGGGAAACCGCCGATGTCGCCATCCGCTCCGCCCTCACCGGCCACTTCGTCTTCTCGTCGCTCCATACCAACGACGCTCCCAGCGCCGTCACCCGCCTCGTCGACATGGGTGTCGAAAACTACCTCATCTCCTCCTCCGTCGTCAGTATCCTCGCCCAACGTCTCGTCCGCCGCATCTGCCCCCAATGTCGCCAAGTCTCCGGCACCGCCATGCGCCCGGAAGGCTACGAGGTCGAATGCTACCGCGGTCGCGGCTGTGATGCCTGCAATGGCTCCGGCTACTCCGGTCGCCTCGGCATCTTTGAACTCATGGAAATGCACGACGACATTCGAAAACACATCATGGCCAATGAAGACTCCATCGTCATCGCCGCCACCGCGCGCCGCCTCGGCATGCGAACCCTGCGCGAAGACGGCTGGGACAAAGTCGAACACGGCGTCACCACGCCCGACGAAGTCCTCCGCGTCACCCAGGACTTCTAATGGCCTCCTCGTTCCACTTCAAGGCCGTTACCCCCGATGGCAAAACCCGCACCGGCACCATCACCGGCGAAAACGATAAGTCCGTCGCCCGCGAACTCCGTAAGCAAGGGCTCATGCCCGTCTACGTCGGCCTGGAACAAAAAAAAACCTTTGAACTCGCCCTCCCCGACTTCGGCGGTAGCCGCCGGAAAGACGTTCTGTTCTTCACGCAGGAGATGTCGACGCTCCTCAACTCCGGCGTCCCCGTCGACCGCGCCCTCCAAATCGCAACCGAACTCACCGACAAGCCTGCCTTTCGCATGGTCGTCCTCGACGTCATGCGCGTCCTCAAAGGAGGCCGCACCTTCGCCGACTCCCTCGGCACCCACCCCCTCCACTTCGGCGATCTCTACGTCAACATGGTCCGCGCCGGCGAAGCTTCTGGCTCCCTCGGCATCGTCTTTGACCGGCTTAGCGAATTCGAACGCACCCGCGACGAACTCCGCAGCTACATCATCAGCTCCATGGTCTACCCCTGCCTCCTCGTCGCCGTCGGCATCGGGTCCATCTTCATTCTCATGAACTTCGTCGTTCCCCGCTTCGCCAGCGTCTTTCAAGAAGGACGCATGGCGATGCCGCTCCCCACCAAGCTCATGCTCGAAGCCAGTCGTATCACCCAAACTTACGGTTGGATGGTCGGCCTCGCCCTCACCGTTGGCTTCGTCTTTCTGCAAGGCTTCATTCGTACGACCAATGGCCGCATGTGGTGGGACACCTTCCGCCTCAAAATCCCCCTCCTCGGCGACGCCCTCCGCAAAGCCGAAACCGCCCGCTTCGCACGTGCCATGGGCACCCTCATCGCCAATTCGGTCCCCCTCGTCCAGTCCCTCAACATCGCCGGTGCCATCCTGAACAACAAACGCATCGCCGCTGCCATTGAGCCCATCGCCCTCGGCGTCAAACGCGGCGAAGGTCTTGCCGTCCCTGTCCGCCGCGCCGCCGTCTTCCCCTCGTTAGCCGCCCACCTCTTGAGCGTCGGCGAAGAAACTGGCAAACTCGATCAGATGTTCTTGCGCATCGCGGACGTCTTCGAAGAAGAGACTAAATCCGCCATCAAGCGCTTCACAAGTTTATTTGAACCGATGATCATCCTGGTGATGGGCATTCTAATCGGCGCCCTCGTGCTGAGTATGTTGCTCGCCATCACCAGCATTAACGATGTCGCGGTGTAGGAGTAAAAAAAATGCAGAGAAGAAGAAAAACGCAGTCCGGCGTCACCCTCATCGAAATGCTGGTCGTAGTCACGATCATCGCCCTCTTCGTCGCCGTCGTGGGACCCAAAATGCTCAAACGAGCCGACGGCGCCCGCGTCACCGCCGCCCGCCAACAGATCAACGCGTTCGGAACCGCCCTCGGTGCCTACAAGCTCGATACCGGCACCTATCCGACCTCCGAACAAGGCCTCGCCGCGCTGAAAGCCCGACCCGAAAACGTCGCCAACTGGCAAGGCCCCTATATGCAGGAGATTCAGACCGATCCCTGGCAGAAGGCCTACATTTATAACTTCCCCGGCGAACACGGCGACGAACCCGATATCATCTGTCTCGGGGCCGACGGCGTCCCCGGCGGAACCGATATCAACGCCGATGTTGTGAGCTGGAAAACGAAGTGAACCAGCGGTCGCAGCGCGGCGTCACGCTACTCGAAATGATGATCGTCACCGCCCTCATCGCGGTTGTCATCGGGGTCACTTTCCCCGCCATCAATTCGGGCATCGATTCGCTGCGCCTCCGCGCCGCCACGGACGGTATCGTCAGCCACCTTACCGCCGCCCTCAACCGCACCGAACGCCGCCAACTCGCGATGGAAGTCGGCATCTTCCGTCAGGAAAATCTCATGCGGTTCATTTCCGCCGACGGCAGCTATCGCAAGCAATTCGATATGCCCGAAGGCGTTACCATCACCGGCATCCTCCCCGCGGTCCCCGGTCTCGACCCCAACGCCCCTCGCCTGTTCCTCCTCCACCCCGGCGGCGTCATCCCCCGCGTCGTCGTCGAACTCACCAACCGCCGCGGCGCGAAACGCCTTGTCAGTGTCGACCCCATCACCGGAACCGCCCAAACCCAAGTGGTTCCCTAATGAAGCGCAAATCCACCGCCGGTTTCACCCTCCTCGAAGTCCTCGTCGCCAGCGTCATCATGGCCGTCGCCATCACCGGCCTGCTTTCGAATCTCACCCTCTCCCTCCGCACCGCCGCCCGCCTCACCGAATACGACCGCGCCGCCCTACTCGCCCGCCACAAAATGGACGAACTGCTGCTCCTGCCCCCGGTTCCAACCCAACAGATGGTCGAAGGCCGTTTCGATATGACCCAATCCGGCGGCGTCGAAGCCGGCTGGAAAGCCCGCTCCGGCATCTTCGAAGCCCCGCCCGGTGCCGGCCCCGGCGTCGAAATCCTCGAACGCGTCGAACTCCAAATTTGGTGGAATCAGGGCGGAAAACTCCGCACTTACCCCCTCGAAGGCTTTCGCAAACGCCTCATGATGCCCGGCGAAGCCACCAATCCCGCCGGAGGGGTCGTGCCATGAGACGTCACAACCAACGCGGCGTCACCCTCCTCGAACTCCTCATCGCCGTCACCCTCATGAGTCTGCTGAGCGGCGGAATCCTCTACGCCCTCCGTGTCGGCATCCAAGCCCTCGAAAAAACCAACAACCGCTTCCTCGCCAACCGCCGCGTCATCGGTGTCGAACGCGCCCTCCAGCAGCAACTCGCCGGACTCATGCCCGTCGGTGCGGACTGCCTCAGCCCCGATGGCGCCCCCACCGGTGCCCGCACCCGCTTTTTCGAAGGTCGCGCCCAATCGATGCGTTTCGTCACCAACTTCTCCCTGAACGAATCCTCCCGCGGCTACCCCCGTATCGTCGAATACAGCGTCATCCCCGGCAAGGACAACATAGGCCTGCGCCTCACGGTCAACGAGTCGGTCTACACCGGCCCCATCAGCCTCATGGGCCACTGCGTCGGCATGAGCCTCGATCCCGAACGCGGATTCCCGCTCCCCATCTTCCGCCGCATCGAACCCCGACCCGATAGCTTCGTCCTCGCCGACAAGATAGCCGGCGTCCGCTTCGTCTTCCTCGAAATCCTGCCCCCTCCCGTCCTTCAACGCTGGACCTCCGTCTGGTCCGCCCCCGCCTGGCCCGCCGCCATTCGCATGGAAATCGTCCCCCTCGATGCCAACCCCGGCAACCTCGACGTCGCCACCGTTACCATCCCCGTCCGCGTGACAGCCGACCCCTTCAAGAAGTATGCCGACTAAATCCCAACGCGGCGGCGCGCTGCTCACCGTCCTCTGGCTCTCCGCCGCCCTCACCGCCATCGCCTTCTCAGTCGCCACCACCGTCCGGGGCGAAACCGAGCGGACTTCCACCACTGTCGAGCAAACCCGCGCCTACTACCTTGCCACCGGCGCCATCGATCGCGCCATCCTTTGGATGCAGTGGGGCCGCAATGTCGGCCGCAATCCCGACGGCACCGCCCGCTTCTGGGCCCCCGGTATCTCCAGCCTCCGCATGCCCTTCCCCTCCGGCTACGCCGAGGTCGAAGTCATTCCCGAATCCTCCAAATACAACATCAACTCCGTCACTCCCGTCGACCTGCAACGACTGCTCCTCAGCCTCGGACTCGACCCCAATCGCACCCAGGAATTGACCAGCGCCATCATCGACTGGCGCCAACCCTCCCCGGGGCCCTCTTCCTTTGATCAGTTTTACGGCTCCATGACTCCGTCTTTCCGCGCTCGCCATGCGTCTTTTGAACAAATAGAAGAACTGCTGTTCGTTCGCGGGGTCACCCCGGACATGTTTTACGGCACCTGGGTTCGAAATCAGGCCGGCCAACTCGTCCGCGCCACCGGCCTCAAGGACTGCCTCGCTCTCTATGGCGCCAATAGCCAATTCGATATCAACATGACTGCACCGCCCGTCCTCCTGTCGCTGGGTCTTCCCCCGGATGTCGTGACGCAAATCGTCGCCCGCCGCTCCCAGCGTCCCTTCCTCACGAACGAAGAGCTCAACAACGTCGTCCAGGCCGCCGGACCCGCCGCCGGCAAACTCCGCCTGGGTGGAGGCAGCGTCTTCACGCTCCGCGCTAACGCCACCCTCCGCGGCAGCGACGTCCGCCGCTCCGTCGCCACCGTCGTAAAATTCAACTGGGACGAAACGGACGAAATGACTCCCTATCACATCCTCCGTTGGTACGACAACGCGGGCACTAACTGAAAATATGAGTAGCCTCCCCCCCGCACTCCGCAAATGGCTCTCATTCGGTACCGGCGTCGGTATCGAGGTCGGCCCGCAAGATCTCACCGTCTCCGTCGTCCGCGCCCGCCCCTCCGGGGCCGAACTTCTCGATTCGCGAACCATCGCCGGCTTCCGCGAACGCCCCGCCGTCGAATGGGGCCGCGAATACGCCGACTTCGTCAAAAAATTCTCCGCCGGCCACATCGCCGCCGTCGTCATGGTCCCTCGTAGCGAAGTCATCGTCCGCACCATGCCCTTCCCCGCCGTCGGCGACGAAGAACTCGAAGCCGCCATCGGTTTCCAACTCGATACCCTCCACCCCTACGCCGAAGACGACGCCGTCCCCGCCTTCGCCCGCCTCGATGGCACCCAGGTTCTCATCGGCGTCCTCCGCCGCCAGAAGTTCGAGGCATATCAAACCTCGTTCACCGAAGCCGGCATCAAGGTCGGTAGCTTCACCTTCTCCGCCGCCGCCATCTATTCCGCCATTCGCCTGACCACCGCTGCTCCAGTCGGCTTCCTCGCCGCCCAGGAAACCGTCGACGGCCTGGAAGTCTACGGCGAAAGCGTCGCCCGGCCCGTCTTTTCCTCCGTCTTCGATCTGCCCCCCGCCCGCGCCCTCGCTCTCGCCGCCGCCGAACTCCGACTCCCCACCGATACTATTCCCCTCGAACTCGGCGTCAGCATGGCCTACGCCGCCGCCCTCGGCAGCGCCGTCCCGGCCCTTTCTCTCGGGGCGAACTTCCTCCCCGAAGGCCAGCGTCGCTCAAGTTCCAAATGGCGCTACGTGCCCACCGCCGTCCTCGCCACCATCCTCATCGCCCTTCTCGCCGGCATCGCTCTGCACGAGCCCTACGACACCGGCCGCTACGTCGATGCCATGCGCGAAGAAATTAAGCGCGGTGAATCGTTCGCCTCCCGCGTCCCCGTCCTCGATCAGACCGCCGCTAAAACAGCCGCCCGCGTAGTCCAACTCGACGATTTCCGCCGCCGTACCCGCCAGGATCTCGACCTTTTGCTCGAACTCACG